>JBATLS010000479.1:0-9506 GCA_049289435.1 Saprospiraceae bacterium
AGGGAGTTGTCCAATAAATAGGGTCATGATCAAAGGGTTATTTACCATTCATTGAGGACAATACAAAGTATCAAGCAAGTTAATGTGTGTGTATAACAGATTGCACACCCATCATACCCCCGCCTGACCACTACATGGTAGTCGGGCAGGCCCGCCTGACCACTACATGGTAGTCGGGCTGGGGTAGCGTGGGAAATTATCAAATTTGTGCAATCTGTTATATACAAGGTTAAAGTTTTGCCAAAATTTATTAATATTACATTAAAATCCCCCTGAACTGGAATATTTTTTGCATAGAATTTGTTATAAATGAACACGTTAAACAAATTTTATCATGAAAAAGTCAATCGGAATATTTGCCATCTTCTTTGTTCTTTTGGGATCTATAGACGCTCAGTATTTTGGTCGCAACAAACCCAGATATCGCAGTTTTGACTTCAAGGTAGTGGAGACTCCGCACTTCAGGATACACCACTATATGCAAAACGAACGAATGATCGATTACCTCGCCAGAGTATCAGAACAGTGGTATGACAATCACCGTAAAGTATTTGGCAAAGACATACTCTTTAAAAATCCAATCATCGTCTATAACAATCACGCAGAATTTCAGCAAACCAATACCATCAGCGGAGATATAGGCATTGGTACCGGAGGAGTCACAGAGTCACTCAAAAACAGGGTCATCATGCCCTTGACATTCTCGCTACAGAGTACGCATCATGTATTGGTACACGAGCTGGTACATGCTTTCCAGTACAACAATATATTATCTCAAGACTCGACCTCTATGCAGTCCCTGGCCAATACGCCACTATGGATGATAGAAGGCATGGCGGAGTACTTTTCTATCGGCAAAAGAGACCCATTTACAGCGATGTGGATGAGAGACGCCATCCTGCAGAATGACCTGCCTGAGATCAGCAAAATGAATAATTATAAATATTTTCCTTACAGATATGGACACTCCCTGATGGCATTTCTTGGTGGTTTTTATGGTGATGACAAACTCAACAGGATGTTTATGAGCACCGCCAAATACGGCCTTGAGCTGGGTTTTGTCGATGCTTTTGGCAAAGATACCAAGACGATCAGCGGTATGTGGCATGCTGCGCTGAAAACCCAGTATGCGCCAGTACTCGATGGCAAAAAAGAAAAACCACAAGGCAAAAAACTCATATCTGATGACAATGCCGGCAGGATAAATCTATCACCAGCCCTGAGTCCCAATGGTAAGTATGTGATATTTCTCTCCGAAAAGGATGTCTTCAATACAGACCTATATCTTGCAGATGCAGCCAAGGGAAAAATACTCAACAAAGTAGCTAGTCTCTCTAAATCAGGAGATCTCGATTACATCAATGGGCTCGAATCATCTGGCGCATGGTCACCCAATAGCAAAGACTATGCATTCGTAGGTATCAAAAAAGGAAAAAATGTATTGGTCATCAAAGATGCAGATACTGGTAAGGACATAGCTATGATCGAAGTGAAAAATCTGGATGCTTTTGTCAATCCAGTCTATCACCCCAATGGTAAAGACATCGTCGTCACTGGCCTCATGAATGGGCAACCGGATCTATATTCGATCAATATAAAAACCCAAAAGGCTACCCAATTGACTGATGATATCTATAGTGAAAATATGGCAAACTTTTCGTCCGATGGATCACGATTGATCTTTTCTTATGATAAAAATAGTATAGACCACGGACGCCCCCACGGCAAATACACCTACGACATAGCAGAGATGGACTATCCCGGAGGAGCCATCCGCATTTTTGATATATTCAGCGGTGCGGACAATCTCAATCCTACTTACGACCACCAAGGCAATGTTTATTTTGTGAGCGATAGAGACGGACTCCGCAATATGTACAAATATGAAACCACTTCTGGCAAAGTATATCAGATGACGGATCTGCTGACGGGTATCAGTGGTATCAGCGGCACTTCACCAATGATCACCGCAGCTACCAAAAAAGACAGAGTACTATACACCCACTACTTTGGCAGTAAGTACACAATCTATGAAGCATCATCGGATGAGTTGCTACATCGTCTGGTAGAAGATACCAAGACCATAGACCAAACTATGGGCATGTTGCCGGTCACAGGTCTGGACAAAAAAGACATCGTCGATGCCAGCTTTCAGACGGCAGATCAGGATATCAACAATAATACTGCCGTCAAAAACAGTAAATATGCGCCAAATTTTAAGTTGGATTATATAGGTGGTGGCACTGGTATAGGGGTGGGTGTCAACAATAATTCATTCAGAAATACGACTGGACTCCAAGGTGGGATAGACATGTTGTTTGGTGATATCTTGGGCAATCATCAGATCTATTCACAAGTAGCGATGAATGGGGAGCTCCTGGACGTCGGAGGCATGGTCAGCTACATCAACCGCAAAAATCAGCTGGCCTGGGGTGTTGGCTTCAGTCATGTACCATTGCGTACTGGATACCAGAATTTCGAACAAGTACCCTTAGATATTGGAGGAAATACGGTGCAAGGTCTCAAAGCTTCTACCAATCTGATCCGCATTTTTGATCAAAGCCTGAGTTTGTTTGTGCACTACCCTTTCAGTACTACGCTTCGGCTGGAAGGCGGAATAGCCGGTACGTCCAGAAGTTTCAGATGGGATGAGTACAATGATTATTATATTGGCAACCAATATACAGGGTATCAGCAAGTAGGATCAGAGAGACAGCGCATACCTACTTCTGACAGACTGGCCATAGATAGCTACTATACTGTGGTAAAAGGTGCTGGTGCAAATATCAATGCTGCTTTGGTGGGCGACAATTCGTATTTTGGGCTCACTGCTCCATTGGCTGGGTACAGATACAGACTGAGTATAGAACAGTATATGGGCAATGACAAATACACAGGACTTCTAGCTGATGGCCGCAAGTATATGCGTATGAATCCTTTTACACTGGCTGTGAGGGGCACCGGATACTTCAGATGGGAACAAGAGACCAATTCAGTATATCCAAATTATATTGGTAATATGGGTTTTGTCCGGGGTTTGGGCTCTTTCTTATCCACCAATGTAGAAGAGGTCGGGTTGACCTTTAGCCAATTGCTCGGCTCAAAGATGATGCTTGGCAGTGTGGAGCTGAGACTCCCATTTACAGGCCCCAAAAGGTTGGCTTTGATTCCGTCCTCCTTCTTTTTGTCAGATCTCAATCTATTTATGGATAGTGGGGTGGCGTTTGATCACTTTAGCGATTGGAGAGATGGCAAATTGATAGACATCATACAGAGAGACGAAAATGGAAATGTGATACTCGACGGCAATGGTAGCCCAATATATGCTGTCACCAACTCCAAACCAACGATCGTCACTACCATAGGTGCCTCTCTCCGGGTCAATTTATTTGGGGCACTGATCGTAGAGCCTTACTACGCTATGCCATTGATGGATGGAGGAAGATTTAGATTTGGCCTTAATCTTATACCTGGATGGTAGAGAATGATGAAAATAAATGGATCAAAACGAAGTAATACTTCCTGACATACCCGAAGATAGATTGGTGCTCTCTGGTTTTCCTTTGTACCTGATGCTACCCCCTGAACTTGCCTCAGCCTTTAGCTTGTCAGTAGCATACAGCGATATACTGGCTCCTGACGATACATCAGCATCAGCAGTAGAAGCGATCAGATAGGTGGCATCGATGCTGGATCCTGACGAAGCGTCATAGTTGGCGGTACTTGTTATCCCGTTGATGGTGACCTTTGATCCTGAGGAGCTGCTTACCATCACCTCATCACTCTTGAGTTTGATACTGCAGTTGGCTCCACTGGATACGTCTATGTCCATGGCAGTAGCTGTGATTTCACTATCTGTAAAGAGGCTTGATCCTGCCGAACAATCGATTTCATTGATTGATTGGTAATAGACGGTTACTTTAGCTTTGGTATTGGATCTATTCCATAAGCTAAAACTAGATTTAATTTTTACGATCAATTCTTTGTTTTTGACTTCGATGACTAAGTCTTCTTTATCTCCTTTGATGATTTCAAAATCGGCTCTGGTTGTGTTGCTCTTGATGAGTTCTACCTTGACACTGCCACTGGTAGATATGGCGTCAAATGCTGGTAAATGGACACTTTGTCCTATGGCTGACCATTGCAATAAGGTAAAAATGGAGAGAAAAGTTAATTGTTTCATTAGGTACTTTTTTATTTTACGAATATAAACGACACTATAAAGACGAGATAAAACCGAAATGGGTTGCATCAATAGGCCAACATTTTTCGGATGGCCTGACTTACCTTATCAGGATTGGGCAACATGGCCTTTTCCAATACTTCATTGAGTGGTATAGCGGGCATGTTTTCAGCACCTATCGTTTTGACGGGAGCATCCAAATATTCAAAACACTGCTCCTGCACTCGTGCCGCTATGCTTTGCGCAAAACTATTGTTGACTGGCTCCTCAGTAAGTACTATGATGCGGTGATATGCTTTAGATTTTTCAAATATCAACGCTTCGTCCAATGGATATAACGTCCTCAGGTCAAGAATCCCCACTTTTGGTACCAGATCCATGTCTATGTTTAGCGCCCAATGCACTCCCATACCATAGGTAATCACTAGTACTATCGGCTCAGCTGATCCTACTTTGGATTCCTGTATCATATTGGCTATACCCAGGGGGAGAATATAATCCCGTGCTGGCAATTTTCTTTTGGCCGTTTCAGTACCTTTGACTTTGCTCCAGTACAGTCCTTTGTGCTCCAGGATGACTACAGGATTTGGGTCGTAATAGGCTGCCTTCATCAGTCCTTTGAGGTCTGCCCCATTGCTGGGATAGGCTATTTTGATACCTCTGATATTGGTCAGGATGGATTCGATACTCGAGCTGTGAAACGGACCGCCACTGCCATAGGCACCTATCGGCACTCTCAGGATCATGCTTACTGGCCACTTGCCATTGGACAGATAGCAACTTCGACTGACCTCTGTAAATAGTTGATTGAGCCCCGGCCAGATATAATCTGCAAATTGCACCTCCACTATGGGTCTAAGCCCTACGGCGGACATCCCCACTGTGCTGCCCACGATGAAAGCTTCCTGGATGGCCGTATTAAATACTCGGGCATCTCCAAATTTTTGAGCGAGGTTGGCCGCTTCTCTAAATACTCCACCCAGCCTTGCCCCGACATCCTGACCATACAAGAGACACTCCTTGTGGTCTACCATGAGCTCCTGTACCGCTATCAATGCACAGTCAACCATGACTTTTTCTTCTGCTGTGGCAGGTGCTCGATCACCACTTTCATGAACGATGGGCGTAGGCACAAAATCAAAAGTGAACAAATCAGCTGGCATTGGATCTGGTGCATTGAGTGCCCTATTAAAATCACTCGATACTCTTTGGGTGGCGGAGGTCTCTATTTCTATGAGTTCGTCCAGTGTATGGCCCATACTCAGCATATGGCGTTTCAATTTTTGGAAAGGATCATCTTTCTGATGTTGTGCCAGATCATGTCTGTACCATTCTTTGCGTACGCCAGATGTGTGGTGATTGAGCAGGGGTACTCTAGCATGTAGCAAAAAGGGACGTCTCTCTACACGCATGGTCTCTATGATGGCTCTCACCGTGGTATATGATGTATCAAAATCGCTTCCATCTATGGTGATGGCTTCGATACCCGGAAAACCCTTGATATATTCATAAGCATCCATGGCCCTGGTCTCAGCAGCAGTAGCCGAGATGTCCCACCCGTTGTCCTGCACCAGATACAATATTGGGAACTGTTTAAGTGCAGCCATTTGGAAAGCTTCAGCGACCTCCCCCTCGGTGACAGAGGCATCTCCAAATGAGCATACCACGATGCTCCCATCTTCGATATCCAGCCCTACTTTCTCTTTGTATTGTATGCCCATGGCCACCCCTGTAGTAGGTATCGCCTGCATGCCTGTAGCAGATGATTGGTGAGGAATTTTGGGTTTATCATCATCCTTGAGACTTGGGTGACAATAGTAGGCCCGACCTCCTGAAAATGGATCATCAATTTTTGCCAATACTTGCAACATCAACTCATACGGCGTCATGCCGATAGATAGCAACATCGCATCATCCCGATAGTATGGCGCAGCATAGTCCTTTGGCGTCAACTGCATGCCTACCGCAATCTGGATGGCCTCATGACCTCTTGATGTAGCGTGTACATACTTGGATACTAGCTTAAATTGTTCGTCATAGATCTCAGTGATAGATTTGGCGGTGCAAAGCAATGTGTAGGCTCGGAGATATGTTTCTTTATCGATTGGTGGCTTCATGCCGCAAAAATAAGAAATAAAACAGCTTTATAGCAGTATGATCGCTGACGAGAGATTTCAGAAAATCCAATGACAGGTAAAATGTACCATGAAATATAGAAACCACTCAAAGGAATATCACCCTCCATAGGCGAAGATTGCTATATCGCCGAGAATGATGGGTTGTACTCTGGGTGGATGGGGGAGTGAGAATGGCTTGTCTTCCAAGAAACCACGTGTGCTTTGATAGATAAAAGAACCCCCAAAGTGAAAATAGCTCTCACTTTGGTTTCAGATGTTATTAGTTGGTAATAATAGGTATATTTTTTAACTAAATTATTGTCTTTTTTTGTAGGGGACACTACCATACAGATATTTATAGTTTACGCAAAGTTAATTGTTCGGACATAACCTCAATGTTTCAATATTAGGTCGCATCCTTACTTCGCAGGGTATCTTGCTTTTTTCAATCATTAGCTTATCTATGTCGGTTAGTTTATCAAGAGTGAGCTCAATAGTAATTTTTTTATCAGAATTTTTGAATACCTCAATTTTTCTAAATTTCTCTAAGGAATGCCAAGGATCATTAGCGTAGTTTGCTTCTCCATAAGAATAAACCAATTCGTTATCGCGTATTTCGAATGGATTGCCTGGTGTAAAAAAAGTTACTTTTGAAAGTGACGTGTCCGCTCTATTGAAAACAAAATAATATTTTGGTTCAATTCTTGTAGCTGGTTGCAGATTAAATGTGACTAAGTCATCTGATTCGCCTTTTACCATTGAAATGTGGCTATTTTTGTCCTTTAAGCTCTTTATTATCTTCTTGCTATAGCTCAGACATCTTGACGCATTTAAGTGTTGTTTAATTCGGTTATGAGGTAATTTACCATATAGCTTTGACGTTTTTAATGATTCATTAATAAAATAATCATGGCTGGTATAATATGCTTTTGTCCATCCATCCTGATATTCCTTATATGGTACGGATATGATACCTTGCATTTTTTCTGTCCAATCTGTGTTGTCCACATCCAATGAATATGTAAACATAAAATATACAGTATCTTTCTCAGGGTTTAGCTTGTCTTTAGCTTTATTGATGCTGCTTTCAAAATAATCTCTGATATTAAATTTTGATTTAATGGTTATTTCATCCAGCTCTTGTGTGAAATAATCTAGGCAAAAGATATTTACACTGTCATGATGAATATTTACAACCTTATCATGGTAATTCATTTTCATTAGTCTTAAAGAAACTTGATTGCCACTATTATTTTCAATCATTATTTCACCTGATGAATCAGTCATACCGAGATACTCTCCATTTTTACCGAAAATTAAGCATTCGTCCAAAAGATTCCCATTTTGACAATCCTTAATTACTAAACTAACTTTATCTTGGGATTGAATATTTAGTGTAAAGTGTAGTATTAGTACAATTATATTTATAATCGAAAACAATTTTTTCATAGAGTACCGTTTTGTTGTATATTCCTACGAAGCTGACCCCATAAATGGCGTTTATATTGACCCTCTGAGTAGCAAGAAAACAAGACCATGTTTTATGGTATATTAGATTTCCAGTACTTACAATATGCAAAGTTAATACAATATCAAGAAATCTGTCAGGATTCATGGCAAAGCCATAGCAACACTACTACGTAGGTGCAACCTACGCCGAACAGAGACCACAATCCCGCATATCTATTTGTTGATAGAATGGAAATTTTCTCATTTGTATAATCTAATTAATTTAATGAGTATATCCTTCTATTTCTTTAATTCTATCTTCGATTTGCATTTGATTGGGCATATCAAATACTTCCATATAATGGTCAGTCTTGATGTGTCCCTTTTTCACAAGGCCTAAAGCTCCTTCTAACAGGTGTATTGCTTCGTTATGTTCCTGTTTTTGTGCGAAAACTTCAGCCTTCCAAAAATAAGCCGCTGAACAACTTGGATATTTTTCGATAGCAATATCAAATTCTTTTATGGCACGCTCAAAGTCATTGTTGTAAAAATGACAGATACCACGGTAAACGAAAGCATAAACATCTACATTTTTTCCTTCATCTTTAATACATGTTGAGAATTCAACGATAGCTTCTGTATATCTCTTCATTTGCCTAAGTGCCAATCCTTTTAAAAAATTGACATTTTCGCCCCAAGCATAAGACGCTTTCCCGGGTGTATAATTATCATATTCCGTAAGCAGAGCCAAAGCACGCTCGTAATTTCTATAATAATACAACATAAGCCAACTATAATAATATAAAGATCCTTCTGGGTCGATTTGATAGGCCTTTTCAAGATAGGGATAAGCAATGTGATAATCACCAATTTTGGTGTAAGGTGTAGATTTTTCTTGATAATTGCCAGAAATATTATGTCCTAAAGCGATCAAAGTATCACACCTTGACTGGTGTATTAAGCTACCTTGATACGGTAGTTTTTGATTTACTTGCTCTTGCATCCGCGTTACTATCTCAATTCTCTGACTTTGGCTGATTTGTGAAAGATCTAGTTTTATATCTTTACTTTGCGTTTGAGTGGTACAGCTCTGCAAAACTAAGTATATTGTAAAAAATATTATATTGCCTAACTTATGGAAAAATTTCAACAATCTCACTGTCTTGTATTTTAAAGGTCAAAAATTTGTAACTATCTACATTATTAGTATCATTCTTGCCAGGAATCCAATCATTTAATTCTTTACATATTTGCAAAATTTGACTTGAGATAATTGGATTAAAAGACTTTTTGGAATAATTTTCATCCATTTCTATCATTTCAAATCTCCCAGTTTCACCTCTACAATTGACAATAAATCTAATTCGAATCAAACCAGACTCCTTAATTATTGCAGGCATTTTATACTTTTGCCGGTAAGTTTTAGTAATATTAAAAATTCCACCATTGTAGCGTGTTCCAACAGCATAATACCTATTCGCAGGATTATTTGGATACAATAAGTCGTTACAAAGAGTAAATTCATTACCATAAATGAATGACTTTTTAGAACTTTCCAATTTGATTTCAACAAACTGATTTTCAATAAAACCCGCTAGTAGTATGACTTCAGAATTTATTTGGAAAATTTGCACTTTATAAAAACTGTTTTCTATATCACATTCCCATTTATTTCCATATAACTTGATGAAATTGAGATCTTTAAAATTTTCAATTGAAAAGCATTTATAATAAACTTTATTAGAATTTCGAATTTC
>JBATLS010000480.1:0-15598 GCA_049289435.1 Saprospiraceae bacterium
AACATGCATCCATCCTCCTGAATATATAGCGGTACACCTTTTTCTTCAAACCATTGCACCGTTTCGTTGACGCCAAAGATATGAAATGGACCCAACAGCTCCTTGTGTCCACGAGGATAGTATGAAGTCAAGAGTTTAGGATCGCGACAGTCGTGGGTGACATTGCATCTGCCGCCTCCAGAAATTCTCACTTTATTGAGTACATCCTTGGATTGCTCCAAGATCGTAATATTCAGATTTGGATTTTTAATTTTTGCATTAATTGCTGCAAAAAAGCCGGCAGCACCACCGCCAATGATGATAATATCGGAGTAACTCATTTTACTCTTTGTGAGCTAAGTTTGATAAAAATATAAAAGGAACAAGAAATGCAAAATGACCTTTCCTGTTCCTTAGTTTTTCGAAATGTATGATAGATCTTTTCGTAATAGGCGGTGTTTATGCCCAGGCACTGATGATTCCTCCCATGATGCTGGCGGTGACTGCCCAATAGCCTACATTGATCAAAATGTATTTCCAACTTTTGCGCTCAAAAAGAGCATTGGTTGCCATAATAGGAAGGAAAATGACTATTCCAGTCAACAACCCATGGAATGCTCCATGCTTAAATGTCCTGAACTCGGCTCCATACTTAGCCATAAAATCTTGGAAATAAAGAAATACTTCAGACCCTTCTTTGTCCACCCCAGCATTTAGCAAGGTGCTAAAGACACCCATTTGGTGGATCACTATAGGGGTCAATCCTACGGCCAGCATGATGCCAAATACGAGCGACAGACCAAATATCTTGGTCATGTTGGCACCCTTCATTTTTTCTTCGCTCATGTCTGCTGCTGTCATCCAGGCCTTGCCAAACACGGGGCCATACCATAGTGCTCCCACTACCAAAGGCACAAGCCCGGTGGCTAAAATTAAAAACCAGTTTAATGTTATCATATTAAAAATGTTTTGATTAGGACAAATGTATCAATAATATTTCAAAAACCTATAAAAGTGATCTATTAACTTGTTCCTCATTTAACTATTTTCAGAATACCAGACACCTCGCAGTTTGAGCCTATGGAAATATACTTTTTTATATTCGGAGGAAGTCAATTTTTTTTAGCCCCATAAGGCAAGCCTGCCCGCTTCGCAGCAGGCGGGGATGAAGTTATCTAAAAAAAATATAAAAAAATGAACTTTTAGGCTACACGTCTTTACATCACCATTTTAAGCAAATTCTAATTATTTGAGGGTTGCCTCTTGGGTATTTTAGTCTCAAAGGCATATCTATGACTTTTTATAATATCTTTGCAAGCAAAACAGCAACGTGAGTTTTAATTATTTCGATCATATTTATGCTTTTGTTATTTTGGTTATCATACCTTTGATGTCACTCAAATCCAAACAATCCAATGAAGAAATCGCTTCCTTTATTCCTCCCAAGAAGCATCTTTTTTATACCAACGGCCTGATGCTTATTATAGGTGCTTTATTGGTCTTGTCATCGTGGAATATGAGTGAAAGATCGTGGAGCGTACTCGGAGTTTCGACCCCTTCCATCAATATTTATGGGGTTATCTCAATGGTGGTATTAGCGGTTTTTTACATTTCGGACATGTTGTATAGTTGGTTCAATAGACCCTAT
Source organism: Saprospiraceae bacterium (assembly GCA_049289435.1). Lineage (GTDB taxonomy): Bacteria > Bacteroidota > Bacteroidia > Chitinophagales > Saprospiraceae > OLB9. Next base: position 1,628 of record JBATLS010000480.1, read on the forward strand.
TTGTCTGATAAAATGAAAGATATGTCTTTTGTCATTCCGCTCAACTGGCTAGAATACAGACACTATATATTTTTGGCTTTTGCAGCAGGTATTTGTGAGGAGATCATTTTCAGAGGATTTCTTATTAATTATATGGCCCATTTACTTGGAGATATTCCATACAGTTATATCATTGCCATTATAATTCCGTCTGTGGTATTTGCGATCAGCCATTTGTATCAAGGATGGTGGGCAGTAATTAAAATCTTCATCATCGCTATCCTTTTGGGTTTGATATATTTCTACTCGGCTTCCCTTCTTTGGGTGATAATCATACACATCGCTATAGATTTGATCTCTGGTTTGGTTGGAATATTAGGACCGAAAAGTACTTCAGACATGGTAGATTAAATTTTTATATGGTTTCAAATAGATATTTGTTTAAAATCCTGACTTTTTGTAAGTTTGAGTTTTTCTAAATCAAAAAACCTTTTATGCGCAATTCATTATGGATAATATTTTTATTGGCTTCGCTTTTAATGGTATCTTGTCAACGAGAGACTAACCATGAAATTACTGTATCTTCTCCCACAGGCAATAATCAAATAGCATTTTTTTTAGACGAAGCTGGTAAAGCATATTATACTGTGTCTCATAATAATGCTACAGTCATTGATACTTCCTCCATGGCTTTTGATTTTAAAGATCAGCCTTCATGGGAGAGAAATTTAAAAATGATTGGTTCTTCTGTCAAATTGTATGATGAAACATGGCAAATGCCTTGGGGGGAACAGCGAAATGTGCGCAACCACTACAACGAATTGGTGATAAATTTGGAAGAAACATCAGCACCCAATAGAAAGGCAAATATGTATTTTAGAGCCTATGATGATGGTATTGCTTTTAGGTATGAATTTTTACCACAATCAGGGATGGATACCGTGATTATCCTGGACGAACGCACTCAATTTGCGCTTACTAGTGACCATGATTGTTGGTGGGCACCTGGTGATTGGGATATCTATGAGCACTTGTACAATACATCTAAGTTTTCTGAAATCGACGCCATTGCCAAGAGAAATCACCCGAATCTGGCTCAAACTTATATCCCCGAAAATGCCGTCAACACACCACTGACCATGAGAACTGCCAATGGGATTCATCTGAGTTTTCACGAAGCCAATCTTACCAATTATTCGGATATGACGCTAAAGATAGATCGTGACATGCTCACCATGGAAAGTGAGTTGGTGGGTACAGAAAGGTATGGATGGAAAGTGAAAACTGTGTGCCCTTTCGTGACACCATGGAGGACTATACAAATTGCAGATAAAGCAGGAGATCTCATCGAATCTAAGCTTATTGTCAATCTGAACGATCCTAATAAAATAGGAGACGTATCTTGGTTTAATCCCAAAAAGTATGTTGGTATTTGGTGGGAAATGCATTTGGGCATATCAACTTGGGACATGGAATCTACTCAGGATATGAGTACATTCGTGGATAAAAAAGCAACTTCTTCCAAACATGGAGCTACGACTGACAATGCTAAAAGATATATTGATTTTGCCGCCAAAAATGGAATCACTGGCATCTTGGTGGAAGGCTGGAATACTGGATGGAACCATTGGATTGGATTTGAAGATCGGGAGGGGGTATTTGATTTTGTCACACCATATGCTGATTATGATTTGGAAGAAGTAGTACGTTATGGACGCGAAAAAGGAGTAGAAGTCATCATGCATCATGAGACATCTGCGGCACCCAGGACGTATGAGCAACAGTTGGATACTGCTTATGCATTAATGAAACGATTGGGCATACACTCTGTCAAGACGGGTTATGTAGGTAAGATAATACCAAAAGGGGAGTATCATCATGGACAATGGATGGTCAACCACTATCGTAAAGTCCTCGAAAAAGGAGCAGCCAGCCAAGTAGCGATCAATGCCCATGAACCTATCAAAGATACGGGGTTGAGGCGCACATATCCTAATGAGATATCTCGTGAAGGGTTGAGAGGACAGGAATTTAATGCTTGGGCAAGTGATGGTGGTAATCCTCCAGAGCATCTGCCCATCGTAGCTTTCACTAGGATGTTGGCAGGACCAATAGACTTTACCCCAGGAGTATTCGAATTGTCACTGAAATCTAAACCTGCCAATCAAATCAATACAACGCTGGCCCAGCAGCTGGCATTATACGTCGTCATTTACAGTCCTATACAAATGGCTTGTGACTTGCCCGAAAACTACGAGGGCCACCCCGCCTTGCAATTTATTCGTGACGTTGGCGTGGACTGGGAGCAGAGCAAAGTGTTAGACGGCGAGGTAGGTGATTTTGTAGTCATAGCAAGAGAAGAAAGGGAGACAGGAAATTGGTTTGTCGGTGGCATCACTGACGAAAATCAAAGAAATGTCACTATTGATTTCAGTTTTTTGCCCAAAGACTTAAAGTATAATGCGACCATTTATAAAGATGGGGCTGCCGCCCATTATAAAACCAATGCAAAAGCATTAGATATCGACCATTTATCCATCACCAAAGATACAAAACTTACTATTACATTAGCTCCTGGAGGGGGATTTGCAATAAGCCTGAAGAAATAATACGAAATACGAAGTACGAAGTACGAATGACGAAATACGAAGTACGAAGTACGAAATACGAAATACGAAATACGAAATAAGAAATACGAAATGCGAAATACGAAATGCGAAATACGAAATGCGAAATGCGAAGTACGAAACACGAAGTACGAAATTTGCGTGCCTGAAATAGCTTGAAAAATTAATGATTATTATAGTTTCCCTAATCCCGAACACCTAATCCCTAAAGCCTAAATACGAATGGCAAAGTATGAATTATTTTGAATGTTGAATGTTTGAATGTTGAATCCAGGGATTAACAAATTCTCCATTCTCCATTTTCAATTCTCCGTTCTTCGCTTTACGGTCTTCCAGTCTCCGTTAATCATTTTCAATTCTCCATTTTCCATTATCAATTCTCAATTCTCAATTCTCAATTTTCAATTATCTCATATCCCGTTAATCATTAATCATTAATCATTAATCATTTTCAATTCTCCATTCTCCATTCCCCATTTTCAATTTTCAATTTTCAATTTTCAATTCTCCATTCTCCATTAACTTTCCAGACAAAACTTATTTATTTTTTCCAATCAGCATATTATTTTGGATCATTTCTTTATGTTTGCAGTATATCTATTTGATGATCATTTCAATACAAAAAATTTAGCCACCTATGCTTGCAAGAATTTTGTTTTTATTATTAATTTTTCTGTTTGCCAATGGCCTTTTTGCTCAAAAGAATAAAAAATCCCCAGTTGCTGTTCAAGTGAAAGAACCCCAAGAGGCAGACTACAATTCCATACTCAAACCTATGAAATGGAGGAGCATCGGACCATTCAGAGGTGGGCGATCAGTTGCCACTTCAGGTGTCAAAGGTGACATGACCACTTACTATATGGGAACGACAGGTGGTGGATTATGGAAAACAAGTGATCTTGGAAATAACTGGAGCAATATTTCAGATGGATTTTTCAAAACTGCTTCAGTAGGTGCCATCGCTGTATCTGAGAGCGATGTCAATATCGTATATGTCGGTATGGGGGAGCATGCTGTAAGAGGAGTGATGACGCATCACGGCGATGGAGTATATAAATCCACTGATGCTGGTAAGACTTGGACACATATGGGCTTAGAGAAAACTCAGCACATATCCAGAATCGTGGTACATCCTAAGAATCCTAATATTGTCATGGTAGCTGCACAAGGAGCATTGTTTAGCAAATCAGAAGAGCGAGGAATATACAGAAGTACCGATGGTGGTACTACCTGGGCTAAAGTATTGTATGTCAATGACATGACAGGAGGTGTAGAGCTTTCTATGGATATGAATAATCCCCTTATACTATATTGTGCGATGTGGGAGCACGGCAGACTACCTTGGAAGGTCATCAGTGGGGGAGAAGGCAGCGGACTATATAAATCTGTGGATGGAGGAGTAGTATGGGAGAAAATCCAAAATGGTTTGCCAAAAGAATTAGGCAAAATGGCCATCACAGTATGCAGATCTAATCCTGAAAAACTGTACGCACTAATAGAGAGTGATTCAGAAAAAGATGCAGGAGGACTTTTTGTTTCTGATGATGCTGGAAAATCCTGGTCTCGTGTGAGCGATGATAATGCTTTGACCCAAAGGGCTTGGTATTACATCGAAGTATTTGCAGATCCGAAGGATGAAAATACGGTCTATGTTTTGAGTGCACCAGCTCTTCGCTCGCTCGACGGAGGTAAAACATGGGAAAACATCCATACCCACCATGGAGACTATCACGATATGTGGATCAATCCGGACAATCCCAAAAATATGGCCATAGCCAGTGATGGCGGGGTCTGTGTTAGTGTAAATTTTGCAAAGACATTCTCTGGATTGGCGGCTATGCCGATAGGACAGATGTATCGGATCAATGTAGATAATGGATATCCGTACAAGATTTATGCGGGACAGCAGGACTATTCATCAGTGGTGATTTCGAGCATGGAGCTGGGTAGTGGTGGTATAAGTACCGATAGCTGGACTTATTCGGCAGGGGGAGAAAGTGCATTTTTAGCTTTCGACCCGGATGATCCCCGATACGTGATGGGAGGTAGTTATCAAGGAACCATAGAAATTTTGGATACAAAAGCAAAAGCATCCACCAATGTGATGACAGCACCCATCCAATATCTCGGTATGGATGCTAAAGATATGAAATACAGGTACAATTGGAACGCACCCATCATTTGGTCTAAGCACGAGCCAGGAACATTTTATCATGGTGCTCAATTGCTACTTAGAACAAAAGATATGGGCAAAACCTGGACCGAGGTCAGTCCTGACCTGACCAGAAATGAAAAAGACAAACAAGGTAAAGGTGGAGGACCATATACTAATGAAGCTGTAGGAGCAGAGAACTATGGTACCTTGAGTTATGTCATAGAATCACCAAAAGAGAAAGGAGTGATCTGGACTGGAAGTGATGACGGACTGGTGTATATCACCAAAGATGGTGGTGCCAACTGGTCCAATGTGACTCCCGCAGGCTTGAAGGAATGCTTGATCAACGCCATCGAAATATCACCGTTTGACCCTGCCACCGCATATATCGCTACCACAAGATATAAGTTTAATGATCATACTCCAGGTTTGTACAAGACCACTGACTATGGCAAATCATGGCAATCAATAAATGCCGGTCTTCCTGCCAATGCCTTCACTCGTGTAGTGAGAGAAGATGAGAGTCGCAAGGATTTGCTTTTTGCGGGTACAGAATTAGGTTTGTACATTTCTTGGGATGGCGGTATTTCATGGCAGCCTTTTCAACTGAATCTTCCGATGACACCCATCACAGATCTGAAGATCCATAGAGGAAATTTAATCGCTGGTACATCTGGTAGATCATTTTGGGTATTGGATGATATGACTCTTTTGAGACAGTACAATACATCTTTGGATAGCTTCAGTGTGTTTAAACCTTCGGATCTCATTATCAATAATAATTCCAGTGAATTGAATGGTGACATATCCAAATTTGAAGGTTCAAATCCTACCAGGGGTGTAAATCCAGCATCAGGTTTGGTCATGTACTATCAGTTACCTGATCTTAAAGAAGACGAAACAGTGACATTACAGATTAAAGATAACCAGGGAAATTTGGTGAGGACATTTAGTTCAGTATCAGATTCGACGTATCAATCATATGCCGGAGGTCCGCCATCAGAACCAAAATTATCTAAAAATAAAGGGATCAATCGATTTGTTTGGAATCTCAGACACACCACTATGCCTGGAGTTCCCAATGTATATATCGAAAGCAGTTACCGTGGTCACAAGGCATCTCCTGGCACATATACCATCGAAGTGAATGCCAAAGGTAAGACATTGGTTTCATCTGCAGAGTTGCTTCCTAATCCTTTGTATGCGACCACCAAGGAAGCTTATATACTGTATCATACCCAGATGTCATTGATGGAGCAAGAAGTCACAAAAATGCACAACATGGTCAATGATTTGTACGCTAAACAAGAACAAATCAAGACACTTTTGAAAAACTTACCTGTAGAAAGTAAGTATGAAGGTGTCAGAGTACTTGGTAATACATTGGCCGAAGAAATGAATAAATGGGATCAGGATATGGTGCAGAGAAAATCTAAGGCCTATGATGATGTCGAGAATTTTCCCAATAAATTTACAGCAAATTATATGTTTATGGTCAATGCCACCGAAAGTGATATACCCCAAGTGAATCAACCATCATTGGATAGGTGGAAAGAGCTGACGGTCACATGGCAAACTTTGGAGACCACTGCCAATGATATTTTAAATACTAAATTACCTGCATTCAATCAAAAGCTTTGGGAAGCAGGTGTCGGTGCTGTATGGGCTAAATAGTGGCAGAGATACATGAATGTTAAAATCTTAGATATATTAAAATTAAGTAGTGAAAGGGAGCATTTTACTACCATCAAAAACAGTATCGAAAAGGATGCTGAGTTTCAGGGTACGAATTTGTGGATACTTGTATTTGCCATTCTGATTGCCAGCTTAGGTCTCAATATCAATGCAACCGCTGTAGTCATCGGTGCCATGTTGATTTCTCCTTTGATGGGACCCATTGTGGGTGTAGGCGTGGGCTTAGCCATCAATGATCTGGTGTTGATCAAAAAAGCTGGTCTTAATTATCTATTTGCTATGATAGCTGGCTTAATTGCTTCCACTTTATATTTTTTAATATCCCCCATAGATGATGCTCACTCTGAGATATTGTCCAGGACATTACCGACCGTGTATGATGTGATGATTGCGTTGTTTGGAGGTTTTGCAGGTGCCATTGCCTTATCAAGCAAGCACAAAGGTAATGTAATCCCGGGTGTGGCCATTGCTACTGCTCTGATGCCACCATTATGTACAGCAGGGTACGGGTTGGCAACCTGGCAACTGACCTATTTTATGGGAGCATTTTACTTATATCTTATCAACAGTGTGTTTATAGCTGCAGCCACCATAGTGACTTCGGGGTTTCTTAAATTTCCAATAAAGAAATATGAAGACCCATCTGTAGAAAAAAAGGAGAGATTTATAGTATTATTAGTAATTCTGCTTACCACTATCCCAAGTTTGTATATCGGGTTCAATATTGTAGAACAAAATCAATATAACAAAAAAGCAAATCATTTTATAGAGTCTGAAGCAGTTTTCCCCAATGACTACCTTCTCAAAAAAAGTGTAGATCCTGAATATAAAATCATCACCCTGACTTTTGGGGGTGAGCTCATTTTGGAAGATGACATCGATATCTTAAAAGCAAAATTGAAATATTATGGGCTGGATGATACTGAACTTATCATAAAACATGGTTTTACATTACCCGATATCAAACCCAATGAAGAAAAAGTCGATGAAATAGGCATAATTTTGCAACAAAAAGAACTGGAGAGAGCCAAGTTGCAATCCAAACTGGATAGTATGGCTCAATTTGAAAAAAGGAATCAGCATATATTTAATGAATTAAAGGCGTTGCATCCGGTTATAATTTCTTCGGTGATTCAGAATGGGCTGATGCAAAGTGACAGCATCATAAACAATCGACTGGTACATATCGTTTGGCTCCAATCATCAAGCGATATTTCTAAAAAAGACCAGGCCAATATTAAAGAATGGCTTAAAATCAGATTACAGACCGACGATGTGAAATTGTCCATTGAAATGGTGCCTGATGGTACTACCAAGAAAAAATAATAATAAATGAGATGATTATTTTGAGGCAGATTCATAAGGAATTGTATAAAAATGAAATTTTGGGATGCACCCAAATTTATTCATTCTTCATCATCTCAAGGACTTTGTCCACTGGCAAAGCATCTACCTTGTGTCCATTTTTACCCGCCATGGACTCAGCTCCGAAAAGTGAGTTGATGATGGCTTCTTCAGTAGCTTCTATGACCGCAAGAAAAAGTGGACTCATGTCATTGTTATCCAAAAAATGAGCGGTGAGTAAAGTTGATTTTGGTGTGTTGTGTGGGATTCTGAGATTCGCAGCTGTGCTAATGGCTATGACATAATCTCCTGAACCATTGGATGCAATGCCTCCAGTTTTTGCCAATCCCATCATCGCCCTTTTGGCCATTCTTTCTAGATTTCTTTCGAGGACTGGCGCATCTGTAGCTACTATGATCATGCACGATCCATCCGCTTTTTTGATGGCGTCTTTAAAACTGTACTGATCCAATTTTTGACCGACAGACATCCCCGAAATTTGCAATATTCCACCAAAATTTGTTTGCACCAATATCCCCACAGTATATCCGCCCAAGCTCTCTGGCAATCTACGTGACGCCGTGCCCATGCCACCCTTCCATCCAAAGCATACAGTACCCGTCCCTGCACCCACATTTCCTTCCTCTACCACGCCAGTTTTTGCACTTCCTATGGCGTCCATGACATCTTGTGAGGATATGTGCATGCCACGGATGTCATTGAGGTATCCATCATTTGTTTCGCCGACTACAGCATTGACGGATTGTACTTTCTCATTACCTTCTTGACTTAAGGTGTACTTTATTATACCTTCGATTCCTGCGGCCACACTCAAAGTATTCGTAAGGACAATGGGGCTTTCGATATTGCCCAACTCCATGATTTGAGTTGCACCAGCCAGCTTTCCGAATCCATTGCCGACATACACAGCTGCTGGGACCTTTTCATTAAAAATATTGCTTCCATGAGGTAGTATGGCTGTCACTCCAGTTCGGATAGAATCACCTTCTATTTTGGTGATATGGCCTACTTTGACGCCTTCCACATCCGTGATGGCATTCAGTGCACCCGTAGGCAGTACTCCGAATTCAATCCCCAATTGTCTCGGCCTTTCTCGTTGTCCATGCATGCTAATGGCAAACATAATTATTGGTATTAAAAAATATAAATGTTTCATCTACTGACTCATCAATTGGTTATATAATAAACAATAGAGCGATTATTGTAAGTAAAGATTATGCCACTAATGATAAAGTTCATTCCAAAAATATACAAATAGAGTAATACCACTAGGCTCAAAGATGTTTAAGTTCGTAAAGGTTTAATTATCAAATATTTAAAACTCAATTCTCTTTATGATTCTTTGTGTTTTTGTGCCTTTGTGGCAAAAGTCAACTTTGGAGTGAACTCATTATTGGTATATTAAATTTTAAGACTTACTTTCTAAATTACTTGTTTTTTGCTCTCAACCCCCTGGCTGTTCTATCCTCATATGCAGGTGGTGGCGTCATTTTTCTTGGCTTTTTATCCAATAGATTCAACACTTCTTGGACTACTCTTTCCATCTGAGGATCTCTGCCTTGCATCATTATATTTGGGTCGTCCCATACAGTGATGTCAGGGCTTACCCCTTCTCCTTCCCAAAACCAATGTCCAGCATTGTCATACAAACGTGCATCTGGAACAGTGATTCCACCGCCGTCAATTAATGAATGTCCGGTGGCTGGCCCGACCAAAATACCAAGCGTATTCTCGCCAACGATGGGCCCGGCTTTAAGTTCCTTAAATGCCCATGGCAATCCATCTCCTCCTGATCCTGCCCAACCATTGATTAGCATACCCATAGGTCCCGTATTTGTTTTGATAGGGTGGGTGTGATGCTTTCCTTCCCTCCATTTTAAATTATATACCACCGGTCTAAGTAGTAATTCCATAAAACGATCTGCAAGTTGGCCGCCCCCATTAAATCGCTCATCTATGATAAATCCCTCTTTGTCCAATTGTCCGTAATACATTCTGACCAATTCCTTTTGACCGTCTCCTGAAGTATTGGACATATACACATAGCCCAGTTTGCCATTGGATAGCTTCTCCACCATGAGTCGATTTTTTTCTATCCATTCCAAAAATCTTAAATTTCTTTCTTCCCCCATCGTAAGACATGTAATCACTTTATCGAAACTTGTCTCCATTTGTCCATTTTGCCTGATGATGGTTAGGGAAACAGTTTTACCTTGCAAACCTTCGAAAGCCGCATAAGGATCTTTATTGGGATCCAATGCGATATTGTTTACTGCTGCTATGATGTCTCCCTCTTGGATATCCACCCCTGGACGATCAAATGGCGATCTGATCTCTGTATCCCAGGGTGCTGGTTGGATGATCCTTCCGATTCGGTAATTGTTTCCATCCTTTTTCCAATCGATTCCCAAGAAGCCCGTTATCAATGGAGTATATTCATCTGTATCACCCGATCTGGCATAGGTGTGTCCTGCTGCCAACTCACTGATCATAGTAGATTGAATATTGATGATATCCCATCGGGTACGAGCATCTTTGACCAATGCGCCATATCTTTTTCTCATCTCGTTCCAATCTACTTTTTGCATATTGGGGTCATAAAAGAAATCCCGATATCTCCTCCAGGTATCATTGAAAATTTGCTCCCATTCGCGTTTTGGAATCCATTGCATGACCATTCCGTCTGTTGGTACCGGCTTTTCGATCTTTTGACTCGCAGCTATTGATACGATTCCGTATTGTCTGTTGCTTTCTACGAGCATAGATTTTTTATCTGATGACACTTCGTAGTCACTTATTTTGTCTATGATGGTTTTTTCTTCTCTATCTTTGATATCATAATACTTCAGAGATTCACCATTTTCACCCGAACCTGTATTTGGCCGGCGGACATATATCACCTTATTTTCTGCCACAGTCATCTTACCAAAATTCCCACCCTTTACAGGCAATATTTCAATTCTGCTTTCAAAATTGTCAAAATCTATCTTCCATTTAGCGACGTCTTTGGATTTTTCGGAAAGGGTATCTTTTTTAGTACTTTTTTCTGACTTGTCTGTATTTGCTATGACTATGGTATCATTCTTAGGAGGCATGATGGATGGCGTGTTTTTATCCAAAGTCACTGATGCAATGAGCGTTGAGTTGGGATATATCCATGTACCATCACCCATAGATGAATATTCGGCATCCATTTTTCTGTTGGTTTGGAAAAACAAATATTTTCCATCGTGACTGAAAGTGGGGGAGTCATCCGAGTAAAATCCTGAAGTGGCTTGAACCAATTTTTTGTCATCTAAGTCATACAAGAATAGGGCAGACTGTGCATTATCTGTAGTTAGTGCAAAAGTAATCCATTTGGAGTCTCCTGACCAGTTAATGATAAAACCATTTCTACCATTATGACTGACATCCCATGATGATTTTGTGACGGCTTGTGTCTGTCCTGTGTTGACGTCTATGATCGCAATCGTATTTTTTTGATCAATAAACGCCATTTTTGTGTTGTCAGGCGACCAAAACAATCGATATCCATAGCCAATATTGCGTTTAGATAGTTGTCTTGGTTTACTTTCCCCTTGCGTGTTTTGTAACCAGATTTCATATTCGCCCGACAGATCACTCCAATATGCGATCGTCTTACCATCTGGTGACCAAGATGGACTATGATCAAATGCCCCGCTGGATTGTGTCATATTTATAGTCACTCCTTCTTTCGAAGGGATGTTAAACAATTCTCCCCTTGATGCTAAGATGACTCTTTTTCCATCTGGCGAGACGGCCATTCCTGAGATGGATTTGCTCACGTTTTTTTGCTGTGGCATTTCATTGGTGATGTCACCCACTACTTTTACTTCCACCTTACTTACGCTGCGATTGCTGAGATTCATCAGATATAAATTACCGCCCATTTCGAATACAAGGTCTTTGTTGCCTGCAGAAAGAAAAGATATATCAAAATCCTTATAATTAGTGATTTGTTTCATGGTCTTAGTATCTGTTTCATATGCCCAGATATTTAGCCTCATGTCTTCATTTTCGTCGGAAAGAAAGTAAATCGTCTTGCCAACCCAAGCTGGTTTTCCGTCTATGGCAAGTCGCTGGGTAATGTTATCTACTTTTTTGCTTACCATATCATACACCAATATGTCACTATTGTTTCCACTCCTGATCCTTTTGAAAGGATAGTTCTCCGTAATTTTTGTGATATAAGCAAGCTTTTTTCCATCAGGCGAAAAACTGGCTAACTCCCCATATGGAAGAGGTAGTTTTTCGGCAAATCCCCCATCTTTGGGCACGAGATAAAATTGATTCAGCAGTCTCCTGCCTCCGTTGTCTCCCGCAGATGCAAAAAGTATTTGTTTGCCGTCAGGATGCCAGTCTATCATTCTGTCAGGTAGAGACTCATAGGTGACCCGTGTAGGTACACCACCGGTGACAGGCATGACATAGATGTTTTGATTCCCATTGTAGCCAGCTGTAAATGCAATAGACTTGCCATCAGGAGAAAATTTTGGCCAGGACTCCTCTCCGGGCGAATTGGTCATCTGAATGGCAGTGCCCCCAGTCTTCTCAACGATCCAGATATCACCTCCATATACAAATACGATTTGAGCATCTGAAACATCCATATATCTCATGAGTTTTGCACTTAATTGACCATATGATGTGGATGAAAGGAAGGTAATAAGTAATGTGGAAATAAAATGTTTCATGAAAAATGACTTTTTGGTGGAAAAATTAATTTATAAAAAAAAATTCAAGAAAGGATGAATAAACAACTAAGCAGATTTTTAGATGATATTGGCTTCTTGAATGTTTATTGCTCACAAATTAAAAGCTATTGCCCATATTTCATAGTATTTACCATTCCTTTAGATCAAAATACAATAAAATCCGATCAAATCACCAGATTATGTAAATTTGGCTGTGTAGTTTTTCTACTTTCTATCTATTTTTTGCTTTAAGCGAATGGTCGATTTATTATACCTATTGATATTAGTATGAGGCTAAAAAATTTGTACGTATTGAGGAATGGCTAAGATGCTATATTTTTCATCAAATTTGTTGATAACTATTCGCATAAGTATGATGTTAATGTATTGATTGTTTCTTATATTTGCGCCAACACAAAATTGGTTGACCAATAATTGGTTGACCAATTACAATATGTTCGTTTCTATGCACTGCTTTTGAATCCTTTAGAATTTTCGACTAGGCATTAAAATCATGTCCATGGGAGACAATGTTAAATATACTTTAACCATTCTATTCAGAAAAAATAATTATTGTGAACACCAAATTTATTATACTACTCATATTCTTATCCAATCATATTCTCATGGGACATGATCAACATCCTTCATTGATATTGACTAAGTCAGGACTAAAGGAGATTAAGAAAAAGGTCAATAAAGTACCCCTGTTCAAGTCATCCTTCATATCCGCAAAAGAAGAAGTGGATGCATGGATGAGTGATGGTGTCAACGTACCTATCCCTAAAGATATGTCTGGAGGGTATTCGCACGAAGTACATAAGCAAAACTATCTGATGCTGCAAGCAGCGGGTAATATCTTTCAGATTGCAGGAGATAAAAAGTATGCACGACATATCCATGCTGTGTTTAAAGCTTACGCTGATCTATATCCTACATTGGACAAACACCCGGCACCCAGATCATATGCCAGAGGGAAATTGTTTTGGCAATGTCTCAATGACGCCAACTGGCTGGTCTCTGCAAGTCAAGCATATGACTGTATTTATAACTATTTGACCAAAGAAGAAAGGAATCATTTGGAAACCAAGCTTTTCAAACCATTTGCAGACTATATTTCCATAGAAAACCCTGCTTTTTTCAATAGGGTACACAATCATAGTACCTGGGGCAATGCAGCTGTCGGGATGATAGCATTGGTCATGGATGATGCGGAATTATTGGATAGAGCATTGTATGGTATCAAAGGCATGGGAGCCATGGTAGGCATAGATAATGATGGAGGTACCATTGATGTCAATAAAAAAGCTGGATTTTATGCACAATTGGATGAAGCATTTTCTCCGGACGGGTATTATAGCGAAGGGCCATATTATCAGAGATATGCCATGTCTCCTTTTATCATGTTTTGTCAGGCACTTCAGAATGTCAAACC
>JBATLS010000481.1:0-2108 GCA_049289435.1 Saprospiraceae bacterium
GGCAAATTTCATTTTATACTGCGTTATATTTTTCGTTGTAACTACCAGTTACGACTGCAAAATATACCTTGTCTAAAATTAAATTTGCTCGCTTTCGCTCAAACATGAAAATTTAAACATACTCTAATAGTTATCCAAGCAACATGATAGGTATAACAATATTTATTACGATCAAGTTCTGATGTGTTTATTGAAACAAAAAAAAAGCCAGTAAGGTGATGATACTTACCGGCTTGTATATATAGTGGATATAAAAATTACTTCTTATCGCTCACCTCTTCGAACTCTACATCCGTCACGTCATCGGCAGTATCAGTAGAAGTATTTTCTGTGGCTCCTCCATCAAATCCCTGACCTGAAAACCCATTGTCACCTGCGCCTTGCTGTGCCTGATCGATGTCCTGAGAAGCCGCTTCCCATGCAGTATTCATCGTCGCTGTAGCTTTGTCTATCATGGCTATGTCCTGCATTTTGTGCGCTTGTCGCAGCTCATTGAGAGCTGACTCGATGGTCGCTTTTTTGTCTGCTGGTATCTTTTCGCCGATCTCTTCCAGTTGTTTTTCGGTCTGGAAGATCAGGCTATCTGTCATATTGAGTTTTTCGGCTCTCTCTTTGGCTTCTTTGTCAGCGTCAGCATTGGCAGCAGCTTCGGCCTTCATTTTGGCTATCTCTTCCTGAGACAATCCGGTGGACGCTTCGATTCTGATATTTTGTTCTTTGCCGGTACCCTTGTCTTTTGCAGATACTTTGAGTATTCCGTTGGCATCCATATCAAAAGTCACTTCTACCTGAGGTACGCCTCTACGTGCAGGAGGTATTCCGTCCAAGATAAATCTACCCACACTTCTATTGTCTCTCGCCATAGGTCTTTCGCCCTGGAGGATATGAATCTCTACACTTGGCTGATTGTCAGCGGCAGTGGAGTAAGTTTTGGTCTTTTTGGTAGGAATGGTACTATTGGACTCGATGACGACATCAAATACATTTCCCATTGTCTCTATACCCAGTGACAAAGGAGTCACATCAAGCAAAAGGACATCTTTCACATCACCGCTCAATACGCCCCCCTGGATGGATGCTCCAAGAGCTACTACTTCATCCGGATTGACACTTCTGTTTGGTTTCTTCCCGAAAAAGTCCTCAACGGCTTGTAGTATAGCAGGGATACGTGTAGATCCACCAACGAGAATCACCTCGTCGATATTGCTTTTATTCAATCCCGCATCTCTGAGTGCGTCTTCACAAGGCTTGAGTGTTCTCTTGATCAGTGTGTCTGCCAATTGCTCAAATTTGGCTCTCGAAAGCTTCATGACCAAATGCTTTGGCACTCCGTCCACTGCTGTGACATAAGGCAAATTGATCTCTGTTTCTGCCGATGTTGACAATTCTATCTTAGCTTTTTCTGCAGCATCTTTGATACGCTGTAGTGACATCGGGTCTTTACGAAGATCGACATTTTCCTGAGATTTGAATTCATCTGCCAGCCAATCTATGATCACCTGATCAAAGTCGTCTCCTCCGAGGTGTGTGTCACCATTGGTAGATTTCACTTCGAAGACACCATCTCCCAATTCGAGGATGGAGATATCAAATGTACCACCACCGAGGTCAAACACTGCAATGGTGGAGTCGTGTTGTTTTTTGTCCAGTCCATAGGCCAATGCCGCAGCAGTAGGCTCATTGATGATACGTTGTACTTTCAGACCTGCGATCTCACCTGCCTCTTTGGTGGCTTGTCTTTGCGAGTCATTGAAGTAAGCAGGTACAGTGATGACCGCATCTGTAACTTCCTGACCCAAGAAGTCTTCGGCCGTCTTCTTCATTTTCTGAAGTACCATCGCTGATATTTCCTGAGGAGTGTATAGTCTTCCATCTATGTCTATGCGGACGGTATCATTGTCTCCTTTGACTGTTTTATATGCCACTCTGGATGATTCCATATTGACTTCGCTGAATCGATTGCCCATGAATCTTTTGATAGATGCGATCGTTCTCTGTGGATTGGTGATGGCTTGTCTTTTGGCAGGATCACCGATCTTTCTTTCTCCATTGTCGAGAAATGCCACGATAGATGGAGTCGTTCTTTTTCCTTCTTCGTTGGCTATGAC
>JBATLS010000482.1:0-2647 GCA_049289435.1 Saprospiraceae bacterium
AGAAGGAACCTACTCCATAACTCAATCCATCTTTTTGTCGGATTCTGGTAGCCAGACGCGAATTTAGAAATCCTCCACCCAACATAAAATTACCCATCATCATAGCTGGGTAGTCGGGGTCACTATCGCTCATCTGGAGCGGTAAGGCTGCCAAAAACATCGCATTGGCTTTGTCAGGAGTATTGATGTTTTCGTCCGCTGGCTTGACATCTATGTATGGATTGGTGATACGAACATACTTGCCAGGATTCTTCCATGCTCCGAAATATTTTGTGAGCTTTTGGTTGGCACTCTCCTTTTCGAAGTCTCCGACTATGACGGCAGTAGCCTCACTCGCACCATAGTTTTCTTTATAAAACTTTTTCACATCTTCCAGTGTCACTGCTTTCAAAGATTCGATTTGCTCTGGTAAAGTCATGACATACCTGACATCTGACTTGGGATATGGATTGGTGATTTTAGAGAGTTTGGCAGATGCTAAGGCTTGAGGATCGGACAGTTGCTCTTCCATCATCGATATCCGTTCGTTTTTCAGTTTGTCAAACTCTTCCTGACTAAAGGCAGGGTTCAGTGCGATGTCACCTACCAAATCCAATACCTGATCGAGATTTTGATTGGTCGTTTCGATGTTGAAAGTCGCAGATGAAGTACCACCAAATACACTCACTCTGGCCTTGATAGCGTCGAGTTTGTCTTGGATGGCCTGTCTGCTCATCGTCTTAGTCCCTTTGTCCAGCATGGCAGCCGTCAGCGAAGCTATAGAAGATTTACCCACCAAGCTGCTTGGTGTCCCAAATCTCAAAGTGATGTTGGCATTGACAGCATCGCCTCTGTTTTGTTTAGGTAGCAATGCGAACTCCATTCCAACTTTTTCTTTGCCTGCGATGGTCCTGGCATTGATATTTTCGAATGAAGGATCAAATTCTTCGCCCTGAGCGATGAGCTCTTTACCTTTATACCCATCCACCAAGGAGGCTATTTCTGGGGCAGCTGGAGTTTCTACCCGATCAGATTTGGTTTCTGGTATGAAGATACCTATGGTACGGTTGGACGGTTTGAAATATTTATTGGCGACCGACACTACGTCGTCCAAAGTTACTTTTTCGATCGCATCTCTATACAAGAAATACAATCTCCAGTCTCCTTGAGCGATGTACTCACTGATATTCAGTCCGACCCTATCTGAAGAGTTAAATCCTAATTCCCACTGCTTTAGCAATCGACCTTTGGATCTGTCGAGTTCTTCTTTGGTAGGCTGATTGATCTTGATACTATCCAGTGTGGCAAGCATGATTTTTTTGGCTTCTTCCAGATTGTCTTCTTTTCTTAGGGTAGTATTGATATATATAAATCCCGGTTCCTTCAGACTTGGTGCAAAACTCCATACATAGCTTGCTTTCTTGGATTCTACCAGTGCTTTGTACAATCTTCCTGAAGGCTCGTTGGACAGTATTTCGTCAATCACAGAAATAGCTGCATAATCTTTGTGTGATCCGGGAGTTGTATGGTAGCTGCAACTGACCACCTGGACATCACCAGTACGTTTTAAGGTAACTTGTCTCTCTCCGTCCTGAATAGGTTCTTTGGTGTAGGTAAGTTCGAGTTTTCTCTCTGGTCTTGGGATGGGTCCGTAATACTGGCTGATCAAAGCCAATGTCTTTTCAGGATCAAATTTGCCTGTGACTGTAAGGATGGCATTGTCAGGCTGATAATACTTTCGGTAAAATGCCTGCAATCTTTCTATCGGAACATTCTCAATATCTGCTCTTGCGCCGATCGTGCTATTTCCATAGTTGTGCCAGATGTAAGCCGTACTCAGCACCCGCTCCATCAATACACCTGAAGGGTCATTTTCGCCGCTTTCAAATTCATTTCTCACTACAGAAAATTCACTGTCCAAATCCTTTTTTGCGATATAACTATTGACCATTCTATCTGCTTCAAGGTCGAGCGCCCATTTCAGGTTTTCTTCCGTAGCATTGAATGATTCAATATAGTTGGTTCTGTCGTACCATGTCGTCCCGTTTGGTCTGGCACCGTGTTCTGTCAGTTCCTGAGGGATGTTAGGGTGTTTAGGTGTACCTTTAAATACCAGATGCTCAAGCAAGTGAGCCATTCCAGTCTCTCCGTACCCTTCGTGTCTGGATCCTACCATATAAGTGATATTGACAGTGATGGTAGGTTTGGATGCATCGGGAAATAACAGGACTTTCAATCCATTCTTGAGTTGATACTCGGTGATGCCTTCTACAGAGGCACCTTTGGTGATGCCTTCTGGCAATTTTTGAGCTTCTGCCGTCCATATCACAAAGGATAGAAGCAAAGCGATGATAAATGAAGTTTGTTTTGGCATAGTGGTTTAATGTTTACTGTGTGAGAAATGAAAATTTTATCATTTTATTAACGATGACCAATTACATTTTGTTGCATGATCATAGCCCATATTATTATTTTTGAATGGAGTGGAATTATTATCTGTACCACCAAAGGTGATCAACACCTAAGCCATAATTTTTGAATATCAGAAAACCAGACCCCGAGTCAATGAAATAAGGAAAAAAGTGTGATGATTCGCAAAATTATATTGCGGCAAAATTTGATAAAATTGTTGAATGCAATGTCCATTTTCAATTGCCACTGGTTTCAA
>JBATLS010000483.1:0-1524 GCA_049289435.1 Saprospiraceae bacterium
AGTCATTGAAACCCAGCTTTTCATAAAATTTAATCCCCATAGCTATGGCTATGAAAATGAAATTTTATATCAATCTGAATTCCAAGCACTTACATATCATTTTAACATATGTTTTTAAATGACTTCATAGTATTGATATAGCAAAGTCACCATTGAACCCACTACACGCAAAAATATATTAAATCATCATCGCTTGAATAAATCAACCACACCGCTTCCTCCACATCATGAGCATGATGAAAAGTCCGCATTGGACAATCTAAAAGTATCTAAAATCATACTGCCTACCATCATCGGATTAGGAGTTGTCTTGTGGATGATGAGCTACCAGTTGGATATGGGCGAATTGAAAAAATTGGACAAAGATAGCCATACTCTATTCTGGATATCGATGGCGATATTTATGTATGTGCTTCGACATTTATTTTATGCTTGGCGACTCAGGATCATGACCGAAGGGGCTTTCTCGTGGCCCAAAGCCATCCAGTTGATCGTCATTTGGGAGTTTTCGTCGGCAGTATCTCCCACCAGTGTAGGCGGTGCCGGTGTAGCATTTTTTCTACTATCTCAAGAAAAGCTTTCTGGAGCTAAGACCATATCAGTAGTGCTGTATAGTATGGTGATAGATACCATATTTTTTGTGCTTTCTTTACCCATCCTTTATCTGATGTTGGGTCCTATCATGATCAGACCTGGGATGGTTCTATTTTCAGATATTGATGGGTACGGTATTACATTTCTCACCGTTTTGTTATTTATGACGGCCTATGGAGCTGTATTTTACTATGGCCTATTTGTCAATCCCAAGTCCATCAAGAGGCTATTGATCATCGTAAGTAGATGGTCTATTCTGAAACGATTTAGAGATGATCTGAGGACAACCGCCTTTGATGTCATCACCACTTCTGAAAATATCAAACAAAAGTCATGGAAGTTTCATGCCAATGCCTTCGGCACAACGTTGGCAGCCTGGATCACCAGATTTTTTGCCATCAATTGTCTGATACTCGCACTAGTATCCGGGATTGACCCATCGTTGTACGATCATTTGATCATATTGGCCCGAGGTATAGCCATGCACACCATCACTTCATTTAGTCCTACTCCAGGAGCAGCTGGGGTAGCAGAGTATCTCTTTGGGGGGTTTTATAGTGATTATATTCCAGTGGGTATAGCTGTACTGATCGCCTTGGTATGGAGGCTCATCAGCTACTACTCCTATCTGATGGCAGGAGCTATTATTATTCCTATTTGGTTTAGAACCATAAGGCTTAGGAGAAAGATGGAAAAATCTGCCAACTCGTAGATTTAATATTAATGTAGTTAATGAAGTGATTTAAGGGCTATCTCGGATTATACTTAGAGTTTGTTTAAATTTTCATGTTTGAGCGAAAGCGAGCAAATTTAATTTTAGACAAGGTATATTTTGCAGTCGTAACTGGTAGTTACAACGAAAAATATAACGCAGTATAAAATGAAATTTGCCGCTTGCAGACAAATGATGGAATTTTAAACATACTCTAA
>JBATLS010000484.1:0-1579 GCA_049289435.1 Saprospiraceae bacterium
CTGGCCTCATAAACCTAAAAAATTGTACGTCTGATTTACTAAAAATAAACCAATCAGAATATTTTGAAGCGATCAAAACAAGCTTTCTCCAGCATCTCCCGATCATCAGGATGTGCAATATTGATCAGTGCTTTGGCTCTTTGTCTCAAATTTTTACCATAGAGATATGCCACACCTTGCTCAGTGACGATGTAATGGGCATGTGCACGTGTAGCCACAACTCCTGCACCCTGCTTTAAAAATGGTACAATACGGGAGATTCCTTTGTTGGTGCGCGATGGCAATGCTATGATTGGCTTGCCACCCAGACTGAGTGCTGCACCTCTCAGGAAGTCCATCTGCCCTCCTACTCCACTATATTGGTAGGTTCCGATGGAGTCAGAACAAATCTGCCCAGTGAGATCCACTTCTATAGCGCTATTGATGGCAACGACTTTTGGATTTCGCTTTATGACGTGCGGGTCATTGACATAATCGATGTCGAGGAAGGTAAAACCCGGATTGTCATCAATATAATCGTATAGTCTTCTGCTGCCCAATGCAAAACCAGATACTATTTTGTTAGGATGAATGGCTTTGTACTTGTTGGTCACGACGTCATTATCAAACAAATCTATGATGCCATCGGACAGCATTTCAGTATGGATACCAAGATCTTTGTGATTGCCGAGACACTTGAGGACTGCATCAGGTATTCCACCAATGCCCATCTGTAACGTACTACGATCCTCGATCAGTTGTGCGACGTGTTCCCCTATTTTCATCTCTTCGGATCCTACTTTGTCACCAAACGACACCTCGTGCAATGGCTCTTCGCAATAGACCATCGCATTAAATCTTTTGGTATGTACCAACCCATCACCGTGGGTGCGTGGTACATTGGGATTGACCTGTGCAATTACTTTCTTTGCAGTATTGACGGCAGATCTGGCGACGTCCACTGAAATACCCATAGAACAATAACCGTGTTTGTCCGGCGGTGATACCTGAATAATTGCGACGTCTATCGGTAGAACATTGCGTTTGAATAATTCAGGAATTTCACTTAGAAATATAGGGACATAATCTGCTCTTCCCTGATTTACATCTTTTCGTACCGGCTCTGAAACGAACAATGCATTGATATCAAATGATTCTTCGAGTCCTGGCTGATCGACAAATAACTCTCCCAACACACTTATAAATACCAACTCGACATGCTTGAGTCTTTTGGCCTGAAGTGAAAGATGCCTTAGCATATTGGTGGGTGTTTGCGCACTCCCATGGATGAACACTCTATCGCCGCTTTTAATCATCTGAAGGGCATCCTGAGGATCTGTATATTTTATTGGTAATCTCATTTTCAATTAAATTCTTAAATTAAATATTGACTGCAAAGTAACGCAATCAGTGACTGTAATCATAATGACCATGATCATAAATGAAGATAATTTGTATCATAAAAAGGTATATTAAGTTTCAGAGTATGTTTAAAATACAGACTATAAGATCTTTAAAATCCGATTGGCGTTACTATTAACTTTACTTGACAATATTCATACACATTTTTTTTAAAAAAAACCAACATATTGCGAATAAC
>JBATLS010000485.1:0-11472 GCA_049289435.1 Saprospiraceae bacterium
TTTGAAACTTACCTGATACTTACTAAGAGTATGTTTAAATTTTCATGTTTGAGCGAAAGCGAGCAAATTTAAATTTAGACAAGGTATATTTTGCAGTCGTAACTGGTAGTTACAACGAAAAATATAACGCAGTATAAAATGAAATTTGCCGCTTGCAGACAAATGATGGAATTTTAGACATACTCTAAATACTATATTAAACAAATGAAGGATCTCCTGTTATTGGAATGGAAAAAATTTGGGAATAATGCCGTAGTCAGAGCATTGGGCTTGATATATATTCTCATCGCCCCTATCGTCATATTGGCTGGCAAAGATGTATTTAAAGATATGCCGCCACCCATGCCCAGCTCTAAGTTATTCTACGAATTTCCAACGGTTTGGGATTATCAAGGGTATATTGGCAACTGGTTGGTGCCATTCTGTTTGGGATTTTTGGCGATATATATTGTGACATCTGAAGTCAGCAACCGTACCATGCGACAAAACATCATCATCGGGATGACTCGTAAGGAGTTTTTTTTCTCCAAGTTGTATTCTATTCTGTTTATGGCGGTAGTGGCCACCATACTCTATGCAGTGTCCACCTTAATCATTGGTATTATTCATACAGACGAACCGGATTTAGCACTTATCTTTGACAACAATTGGGCCATAGCCAGATACTTTCTACTTTGTATTGGATATATGAGTTTTGCATTGATGTTAGCTTTTGTCATCCGCAAAGGTACGCTCACCATATTATTTTATTTTTTATATGTCATGATGCTGGAGCCCATCTTCATGTTGATTCACGTATATTACTTTAAAAATTCGAGCCGCAACTATTGGCCGATCAATAGTATGGAGGATTTGATGCCGTTCCCTTTATTTAAATTACCTGATTATTTTGTCAATAAAGAGTGGGATTTCAATCTCCTGTTGCCATATACGCACGCCATGGGTATGACCGTATTGTACAGTACATTATTTATTGGCTTGGCTTATTACAGATTTATGAAGAAGGACATTTGATTTTTGAAAAAAGATTGGATTCTAAACCTGAGGACTATCACTTTGCTTTAATATATATGTGCCTCACGTTTTTATTGCCGGCAATTCGTTCGTCCACTACAAATTTTTTGGTGCTCCGTATGAGAGGAAGCAATTTTGGAAAACCGTAATTTCTCGGATCAAAATCTGCTTTTCTTTTCAATATAAAATTGCCCAATTCACCTAAAAAGGTCCATCCACTCTCATCCGCCAGATCTTCCACACTCTCCTTGAGCAGAGATATCAAGTTCTGATCTACGCCATTGAGCGCTTTACTAGTGGTTTTAGGTCTTCCTCTCGAAGGGGTCGAGGGTTTCTCATTGCTTTCTTTTTCAGCTTTCAGGATTTCTATATAGATAAATTTATTACAAGCAGTGATGAAAGGGAAAGGGGTCTTCTTTTCGCCTATGCCGATGACTTTCATACCTGCTTCACGCAATCTGATGGCCAATCTGGTAAAGTCGCTATCACTGGACACAATACAAAAGCCTTCTACCTTTTCAGAATAAAGAATATCCATGGCGTCTATAATCAAAGCACTGTCACTCGAATTTTTGCCTGATGTATAACTATATTGCTGGATGGGAGTGATGGCATGCTCCAGCAAAACGTTTTTCCATCCCGACAGGGTAGGCTTAGTCCAGTCACCATATATCCTTTTGATGGTTGGTGTACCATTTTTAGCTACCTCTTCGATCATCTCTTTGATGGTGGCGTAGGGTACATTATCAGCATCTATCAGGACTGCAAGTCTTTGGTCGTTCATTGGTCGAATGATTTATTGACATAATAGTATATACGAGCAGATAGATCGACATACTTAATTCAAGCAAAGATAGAAGTAATTACACATTCTCCCAATATTATTTACTCAATGGGTGATGATTAAGGACAAAGTGGATTTGCTTAAGAGAAGGCTCACTATTCTTTTTGGAAGCATTGAGTGGATGGAGTCTAATATATACTTTGGTTGATAAAATTGATGCATTTTGTAAATCGTAGCTGAATTTAAATAATTGCTGAAATTAGCCCTTTATGCTCCTAGAATAAAAAATATATAAGTATTATTATTAATATAAGTTATATGATATCAATGATAGCGATATAAATAAATTAAAATAATATATATGTATTAAGTATTATTTTACAATTATTCATACATATTATACTGCGGTTATATAAAAACATATAAATTTGTATAATATTTAAAAAAATGAATTTAATAAAGTTTCAATCTGATAATAGGCTCAAATGACTCAAAAAGGACATTTTGTAATCAATATATATGCAATATGTAACACATTTGATTACATACTACAACAGATTAAAAAAATAATATATATATTTTAATATTTTTTTGGTAAAAAGTGGGAGAAAGTGGGAATGAAAGCTATCTTTGCCTTATCAACCAACAGAAAGTGTGAAAGAATATAGGTTCACAGGAGAATATGAGTGTAAACTAGATGCCAAAGGAAGGCTGAAATTGCCCGCAGCAATCATCAGAAAATTCGGAGGTGACGAAAATCTAAGGTTTACAATCAATCGTGGATTTGAGAAGCACTTGATGTTGTATCCCAACGATGTTTGGGAAATGAAGACGAAGGAAATCAATCAGTTGAATATTTACAGTACGCAGCAAAGGCAGGCGATTAGATATTTTTATCGTGGGGCAACCGAAATGGAGATGGACGCAGCAGAGCGTATCAACCTACCAGGTAGTCTGATGGAGTATGCAGGCATAGATAAAGACGTAATGCTTTTTGCATACAACAATTTGATAGAAATATGGGCCAAAGATAAGTATATCGAAATGATGGATAATGAGCCAGAAAATTTTGGCATAATATCCGAAGATATATTTAACAAATTCAGGCCAGTCTCTAATCAGGATTCTGAGTAGCCATGAGCGATTATCATGTGTCTGTATTATTGGACGAAAGTATAGAAATTTTAAATATCCGACCCGACGGGACATATGTTGATGTCACATTCGGTGCCGGAGGACATTCCAAATCGATATTAAATAAGCTTAGTGCCAAAGGGCATTTGTTTGCTTTTGACCAGGATGAAGATGCTTTACACAATGTCATCAGCGATGCCAGATTTAGTTTGATAGCATCAAATTTCAGATACTTAAGAAGATATCTGAGATTGGAGGGCATCACTGAAGTCGATGGAATACTCGCAGATCTCGGAGTGTCGTCACATCAGTTGGATATACCCGATCGGGGTTTTTCTTACAGATATGATGCTCCATTGGATATGCGGATGAATGCCGAGGCTGACTTTACGGCTGCATTATTATTGCAGACTTACAGCGAAGATGCTTTAGTGGATATTTTTAGCAGATATGGTGAAGTGCGAAATTCGATCACTCTTGCAAAGGCAGTAGTCAACGAGCGAAAATTTGCAGAAATACGCACCACTTTCGACCTAAATAGATTGCTGGAGCGATACACGATGGGACATGCTATCAAGTATTACTCCCAAGTATATCAGGCACTCAGGATGGAAGTCAATGACGAAATCGGAGCACTGCAAGAGATGCTGACGGAAGGGTATAGAATACTTAAGCCAGGAGGAAGGATGGTAGTCATCACATTCCATAGCATCGAGGACAGAGTGGTTAAGAATTTTTTTAAATATGGCAATTTTGAAGGAGTGATGAGTAAAGATGATTTTGGCAATATATACAGGCCTTTTAGTTTGGTCAATAAAAAAGTCATCATGGCTGACCAAAAGGAGCAAAAAAGAAATCCAAGATCGAGGAGCGCAAAGTTGAGATGTGCCCAAAAATTGTAAAATGATTAAGTAATATAATATTAATAAATTAATAAATCCTAATTCGTTTATATGGCTAGTTTCCAGGATAAGAAAGCTACACTTTTTAGACTGAAATGGGTCGAATGGATTTTTGTCAATTTGTTGTTTGTATGCTACCTAGCTTTGTTAGGGGTGATCTATATTTCCAATGCGCATGCATCAGAGAAAGCCGTCAGGCAAATCGAAGTGCTCAAGCAGGAAGTAAAAGATACCAAATGGAGAGCGATGAATCTTAAGCAGGAAGTAATGCATGGTAGCATACAATCGCAAATTGAAGACAAAGTAGCTGGATCGGGATTAATACCAGCTACCACTCCTCCATATAAAATCGTGGCGGAAAAAGGTAAAAATTGACAATGTAAGTCTCATGGACAGGAAGAAGGAGTTGCTTTGGCGGGCATATTTGGTGATGTTTTTTTTTGTAGTGGCCACGGCAGTGATCCTGTTCAGGATATTTAATATAAGTTTTATCGAAAGAGATAAATGGCGGCAGAAAGGTGAAGCCAATGTAAAATGGAAGGTCGTCGATGCCGATAGGGGTAATATATATGCGGAAGAAAGCATTCTCTTGTCAACATCGATACAGTTCTTTGAGGTTAGGATGGATATGAGTATCATCAGAAAAGATGATTTTAATGATGGAGTGGACTCATTGGCTCAGTTTCTGAGTGCATTTGATGAAGACTTCATCAGAAGAAAATCAGCCAAGGAGTGGAAAAATGATCTTAAAGCCGCTCGTAAAAGAGGAAATAAATACTTTTTTATAGCCAAAGGACTTGATATCGACGCTTTCAATAAACTAAAGAATGCACCGATACTTAGACTGGGTCCGATCAGAGGAGGAATGGTCAAAAATAGATATGGCAAAAGGATGAAGCCTTTCGGCGAATTGGCATCCCGTACCATAGGTGTGGATCGAGCCAATGCGGACAGAGTAGGTCTTGAAGGGTATTTTGAACGATTTCTAAAAGGCCAAACAGACCAGCGATTGATGAAAAGGCTTCCCAACAATTATGGTGAAAAAGATATCTGGGTACCAGTTTATGACCCATCTGAAAATGAAATCAAAACTGGAGATGATATTTATACCACGATCAATATAGACATGCAAGACGCTGTGCATCATGAGTTAATGAAAGCAGTCATGAAAAACAATGCTGAAGGTGGTGTCGCCATACTGATGGAAGTAGGTACGGGAGCCATAAAAGCAATCTCAAATCTGACCAGGGCAGAAGACAGTTCATATTACGAAATGTACAATCAAGCTGCGGGAAGACTCAGTGAGCCAGGATCTACAATGAAACTTGCAACCATATTGGCCGCTATGGAAGATGGGATAACCAATATTGATACCATTGTGGATGTCAATTATGG
Source organism: Saprospiraceae bacterium (assembly GCA_049289435.1). Taxonomy (GTDB): domain Bacteria; phylum Bacteroidota; class Bacteroidia; order Chitinophagales; family Saprospiraceae; genus OLB9. The sequence continues at coordinate 5,230 of JBATLS010000485.1, forward strand.
TATTAAGCATTTTTCTGACAGAACCATGCATGATTCCGAAAAGCACGGAAAAAAGTATGCAACCATGGCCGAAACATTTGAAATATCTTCCAATGTAGGAGTCGCCACCATAGCCAATGATCTGTACAACTCCAGAGATGGACGAAAACAGTGGATCAAAAGACTTAAACAATTTGGCTTGCACGAACCTACGGGTATAGATATCTCTGGTGAAGCCATACCAGAAATCAAAGATCCTGTCAAAGACAAGGATAAATGGTACGGTACTACCATACCCTGGATGGCTCATGGATATGAATTGATGATGACACCATTGCAGGTATTAAATTTTTACAATACCGTAGCCAATGATGGTAGGATGATGAAGCCATTTCTGGTGAGTGAAATCAGGAAAGGGGATGAATTGATAAAGAAATTTGAACCTGTGGTGCTGCGTGATCAAATAGCAAAAATTGAAAATATAGCAAAAGCCAAATACATGATGGAAGGTGTCATATTGAGGGGTACAGGAAAGTCTGTCAGATCTGAGTATGTGACCATGGCTGGTAAGACAGGTACCGCAAAGACCAATTATGCCAACAAAGCGGAGTATGCTAAGTACAATGGTAGTTTTTGCGGGTATTTCCCTGCCCAAAATCCGATGTACTCGATGATAGTAGTGATCTACGAACCCAAAGCAGGAGCATACTATGGTGGTGCCGTAGCAGGTCCGGTGTTTAAGAATGTAGCTGAAAAAGTATATGCACTCAAGACCCGTCAAGCGACAAATCTATCAGATAGTGTATATGTATCCACTAGTTTGCCTACGCAGGCGCATGGTTTTAAAGGGGATTTTAATACTATTTTCGAATATTTGAGTCTTAGATACAAAAATAAGTCCAGTCAAGACTGGGTAAATATCCATCCATCCGAAAAAGTAATGATGATGGCTGATAAAGCGGTAAAAAAATCAATTGTTCCCGATCTCAGAGGGATGGGAGCGAGAGATGCGGTTTTTTTGCTCGAAAATATGGGTCTAAAAGTAAAAGTAGAAGGTGTCGGTAAAGTGACGAGACAGTCATTGTTGCCGGGATCAGGAGCAAGAGGACAAAAAGTAGTGATATATCTAAATTAAGAATAAAGTGTCTGGATCAAAGACAAAAAAGTTGTTTGACATATTGCCAGTAGGGTTAGGTGCAAAGATTTTAGGAAGCACAGATATCGATATCGAAGGCATCAGTATCGACTCGAGAAGTATTACCAAAGGATGTATTTATGCAGCTTTTGTTGGTACGCTCACCGATGGACACAATTATATATCCAGCGCCATCGAGCATGGAGCTACTTGTATTATTTGTACTCATGTCGAAGATTTGGTAGAAGGGGTCACTTATATCATGGCCGATGATGCAAGGACATATACAGGAGTCTTGGCTCATAGTTTCTTTGACATGGCATCCTTAGAGCTGAGGTTGGTAGGCGTGACGGGTACCAACGGAAAGACAACGGTTTGTACTCTTTTATTCCAGTTGTTTACCCAATTAGGCTACAAATGTGGTTTGATCTCTACAGTAGAAAATAAAATTGGACATCAAGTCATCCCAGCTACACATACCACGCCTGACGTAGTGAGGTTACACCAGTTGTTGGCCGAGATGAGAGACCAACATTGCGAGTATGTATTTATGGAGGTGAGTTCTCACGCCGTAGATCAGAAAAGGATTGCGGGATTGAGTTTTGAAGGGGCATTATTTACCAACATCACACATGATCATTTAGATTATCATGGTACGATGCTAAATTATATCAACGCCAAAAAACAGTTTTTCGATGTTCTGCCAAAGAGTGCTTTTGCATTGGTCAACACTGATGACAAAAATGGAAATGTGATGGTACAGAATACTTTAGCTCAGATCAAGACATACGGTTTGAGATCTGTAGCTGACTTTAAAGTGAAGATCTTAGAAAACAGTTTGGAAGGGTTACACCTGAAAATCAATGACATAGAAACGCACTTCAGGATGATAGGAGAGTTTAATGCATATAATTTAGCTGCGGTGTTTGGATCCGCAGTGTGTTTGGGAGAAGACCAGCATACTGTACTTGCAGTGCTCAGTGGTCTCAAAGGTGCTGAAGGCAGATTTGAGCAGGTGATAGACAGGAATACTGGCAAATGTGGAATTGTGGATTATGCGCATACTCCTGATGCATTGGACAATGTGTTGGAGACCATCACAAAAGCTAAAGATACTAAAAGTAGGATCATTACAATAGTGGGATGTGGTGGAGATAGAGATGCTGGCAAGAGACCAATGATGGCTCAGATAGCCTGTAGATGGTCTGATCAGGTCATCCTAACCAGTGACAATCCCAGGACTGAAGACCCAGATGTGATCATTGACGCCATGGAATCAGGACTTTGTGATCAAGATAGAAAAAAAACCATCAGGATGACTGATAGGTATCAAGCCATCAAAACAGGAGTCATGATGGCAAATGGAGGCGATATAGTGTTGGTGGCTGGAAAAGGTCATGAAAATTACCAGGAAATACAAGGAAAAAAGTTTCCTTTTGACGATAAAAAAATATTGGAAGACCTATTCGGTTGAACTTCGAGGTTGATTGACCTAACCCATTGTGTATCAATGAAGTAGGTTATGACATCAGGATGGAATGATCTTCTGGTTATAAAGATTTAGGTTCTATTATCATTCTCAGGTTGGTTTAACAGTTGCAGTGAGATCTTTTTGAAAAAAGTTTCGGACTGCTCACTGCGCTGTTAACTTTTAAAGCTGAATCAGCCATTTGCTCAAGCAAAATCATATGATTGCCTGAGCGAATATTAGGTTCTTTGGCGAAAAAATCCTGTATGAAGATGTGATGCAAAACAAAACAAAACAAACAGTCAATATATATTATACAAATGTTATACCACTTTTTTGAATATATAGATAAGTATTACAATGTCCCTGGGGCAGGCTTATTCCAATATATCACTTTTAGGGCGGCATTTGGGATCATTCTCTCTCTGATCATATCGTTGGTTTTTGGAGGTAAGATCATCAGTTCTTTGAAACGATTGCAGGTAGGGGAGACCGTGAGAGAGTTGGGGCTCGATGGCCAGAAAGCCAAAGAAGGCACTCCGACGATGGGTGGGATCATCATCATCATGGCGATATTGGTACCTTGCATATTGCTTGCCAAGTTGAACAATATCTATATTTTGCTCATGATATTTACCACCATTTGGTTGGGGTTGATAGGAGGGGCAGATGATTATATCAAAGTATTTCTGAAAAATAAAGATGGGCTCAGTGGCAAGACAAAAATATTTGGTCAAGTCATTTTGGGGTTGATAGTAGCCATCACTATGTTGGTATCCAACAATATCGTACTGCGTATGACATTGGCTGAAGCCAACGCAAAGGGATACGAGGTGGTCAAAGAATATGCTACAGTATTGCCCCGGGTCAATGATATATCGCGAATGACTGAAATGGCGTATGTAAAGACTACGCTCACGAATGTCCCATTTTTTAAGGATAATAATTTTGATTACAAATATTTGGTTAATTTCTTAGGAGACAATGCTGACTTGTGGTTGTATATAGTCTTTACTTTGATAGTGATATTTATAGTCACCGCAGTATCCAATGCAGCCAATCTCACCGACGGAATAGATGGTCTGGCTGCTGGTACATCCGCAGTCATTGCTGCGACTCTAGGTATTTTTGCCTATGTCTCTGGCAATACGATCATAGCAGATTATCTGAATATTTTTTATATACCAAACTCCGCTGAGTTGGTGATATTTTCAGCTTGTTTTCTGGGAGCATGTATCGGTTTTTTGTGGCACAATTCTTTTCCTGCAAGGGTATTTATGGGAGATACGGGTAGTCTTACGATCGGTGGTATCATCGCAGTACTAGCTATTTTGCTCAGGAAAGAATTTTTGATACCTATACTATGTGGAATATTTGTCGCCGAAAATCTATCAGTAGTTTTGCAAGTATCTTATTTTAAATATACAAAAAAAAAATACGGTGAAGGTCGCAGGATATTTAAAATGTCACCACTTCACCACCATTTCCAAAAGTTGGGAATGCACGAATCAAAGATTGTAACACGCTTTTGGATCATTGGAATCATCCTGGCCATCGTGTCTGTACTTACACTAAAGATCAGATAGGATATGAAGAGTGTGACAGTATTGGGAGCTGGAGAGAGTGGGGTAGGAGCAGCATTGCTTGCCAAAAAGTTGGGCATGGATGTCTTCGTAAGTGATTATAATATTATAGCAACACAATATAAAAAAGAGTTAATTGATTTTGAGATCCCCTTTGAAGAAGGGGGACATGATTTTGAAAAGGTTTTGGTAACTGAGGTGGTAATAAAAAGTCCCGGTGTTCCGGAACATGCGCCAGTCCTTCGCATGTTAAAAGACAAAGGACGGAAAGTAATTTCCGAGATTGAGTTTGGTCACTTATTTTTTTCCGGGCTGACCATAGCTGTCACAGGCTCAAATGGGAAGACTACAGCATCGGGACTTTTATACCACTTACTGGAGACCGCCGGATTGAATGTCGCTTTGGGTGGCAATTATGGCAGGAGTTATGCCCGTATTTTGGCAGAAGACGCTCCAGATGTGATGGTGTTGGAGATTTCCAGTTTTCAGCTGGATGACATAGACACTTTCAGACCATACATAGCCATATTGCTCAACATTACACCCGATCATCTGGATAGATACGACTATCAGATGGAAAAGTATGTCGATGCCAAGTTTCGGATCACCATCAATCAGACATCGTCCGATTATTTTATTTACAATGGTGATGATGACGAAATAAAAGCAAAAATGAAAGTACACCATGGTTTGGCAAGACAAATCAGTGTTACACGTAGTAAATATATAAATGGTATTGCATCAAAGGATGGTACTGGAAATTTTGAAATAACGCTAAAAGGAAGGCATAACTTATTTAATGCTGCTTGTATAGTAGAAGCTTGTAGAATCATGGGTCTGAACGATACTCAGATAGGTGTAGGTCTGAAATCTTTTGTCAACCTCCCTCACAGACTTGAATCTTGTGGGATGATAAATGAAGTAGAATTTATCAATGACAGCAAAGCGACCAATGTAGATTCGGTGTATTATGCGCTGGATGCCATGACAAAACCCATCATCTGGGTAGCAGGCGGTACGGACAAAGGCAATGATTATAGTGTATTGTATCCCTTAGCAAAAGACAAAGTGAAAGCCTTGATATGTCTCGGTTTGGATAATGAGAAGTTGAAGAATTCATTTTATCCCATCATACCGACTATTTTCGAGACGATTAAGGTATCAGAGGCGGTGAAGATAGGACTGAAGTTGGCAGCACCCGGCGACGTAGTCCTATTATCACCTGCATGCGCAAGTTTTGATCTCTTCAAAAATTATATGGACAGAGGAGATCAATTTAAAGCAGAAGTACAAACAATGTCGAATTGACCATTTTGGATTTTGGATTTACGATTTTGGATTTACGATTTACTCCCGATAGCTATCGGGATTACGATTTACGAAATACGAAATACGAATATTTGAGTGTGAGTCTCCCCTTTAGGGGTCGGGCCTGCCTGCCTACGGAGTCAGGCAGGGGTAACAAAGTACGAATGACTCCCGATATTGTTATACATAAAGCCCTGAAAGGGCGAAATATGCCAACGATGGGTGCAACCCATCGTTAACAATCCTAAACAAATTAGCCCTGAAAGGGCGAAAGAATTCAAATAGCCAAACCCAATGATCGCAGTTTCAGTATGCTTCGATGTGCGCCCTCGATAGTCGTAGTTTCGTCCCGATAGTTATCGCGAGCGATCCAATATATTATGAATTTTTAATTCAATTAGCACGACATCAATATTTGATGAACAAAACATCAAACAATTGAGTGAAGTATGGGCCTGAAAGCTATCGGGATAATCAATCAATGCATGGTATAGCTTAGTAGAACTATGTTTTGGCTAAGGCCAAATCGGGATATCACTTTTTGTCCTCTAACTGAAGCTATTGTCAATTGAAAAGATTCTCATCATATATGATGATCCAAATAAATTTGGATGCCCATTATTTCGATCGTGATTTCTTTAAGCTTATTTCTTATTGATGCTCACTTTCTTGGTGATCACTCCTTCTGTCGATATGATCTGCAGCATGAATATTCCCGCAGGATATTGGCTTGTATTGATGGAAAGTGATGGCTCATTGACTTCACTTTG
>JBATLS010000486.1:0-5791 GCA_049289435.1 Saprospiraceae bacterium
AATTTGAAGGACAAGTGCCATTGCAGATTCGCAGGTCAGGTCGCTTCAACAAAGAAGGCATCGAATATTCGATGGCACAATGGTATCCCAAGATGTGCAACTATGATTACCAGGGGTGGCATGCCAATCCTTATGTATCCAGAGAGTTTTATGGTATTTGGGGGGATTACGATGTGACGATCACGCTACCAAAAGAATATGTCATCGGAGGTACTGGTGTATTGCAAAATAAAAATGAAATTGGTCACGGATACAGTGCGATAGAGCCTGCTACCAGACCAGATAAACTTTCATGGCACTTCAGAGCTGAAAATGTCCATGATTTTATGTGGGCAGCAGATACAGATTACAGACAAATTGCACATACTACTGCTGATGGCTTGACCATACGATGTTTTTTCCAGCCAGGAAGTAAAACGACTGAAAACTGGACCCAACTGCCAGCAATTATGGAAGAAGCATTCAGATATATCAATAAAAAATACGGAAAATATCCATATTCGGATTATTCATTTATTCAGGGCGGAGATGGAGGTATGGAGTATCCTATGGCCACTTTGATCACGGGAGAGCGGACGTTGGTGAGTTTGGTCGGGGTATCAGTACATGAGCTGATGCACACGTGGTATCAGATGCTGATGGGTACCAATGAAGCATTGTATGCCTGGATGGACGAAGGATTTACCTCCTATGCGAGCAACGAAGTCATGAATCACCTACGACAGCAAAAACTCATTCCTGGGGCAATAGTTGAAAACCCACATTTACAAGACGTCAAAAAGTATATCAATTTTGCGCTAAGCGGAAATGAAGAAGCCCTGACTACCCACTCAGATCACTTCAATACCAACACGGCATATGGCGTGGCAGCTTATACCAAAGGGGAAGTATTTCTGGAACAGCTGAGATATATCATCGGCGAAGACGCTTTTGACAAGGGGATGCTGTTATACTATGACACCTGGAGATTTAAACACCCAAATCCGAATGACTTCATCAGGATCATGGAGAAAGTGAGCGGATTGGAGTTAGACTGGTTTAAAGAATATTTTGTATATACTACCTTGACCATGGATTATGAAATCACGGAGATGAGAGGCAAATCGGTAGTCATCACCCGAAACGGACGTATGCCTATGCCTCTGGATGTGACTGTAACAGCCAAGGATGGCAAAATCTATAAGTACTACATTCCTCAGGAAATCATGAGAGGTGAAAAGAAAGGAGATCGTTTTTTCGATGAATTCAAAGTGATGGAGGATTGGGCGTGGACTCATCCAAGTTATTTTCTGGACATTGGGATGAAAATCAAGGACGTCGAAAAAATTGAAATTGATGCCTCACAAAGGATGGCAGATGTCAATAGGCAAGACAATATATTTCCTAGGGTATATGAAATGAAAGCGGGAGAAATGAAATAAAGACATCAGCCAATCAGCTGTGAAATAGGTCAATACAAGCTATTATCAGCATTTTATTAGGATTAAGAAATATCTACTTAATTTGCACGTAATTTATAAAAAATAATACAGTTGTACGTCGCACCTAAAGTAGCATTAAATTGCAAACATTTTAAACTTTTAATCGTATGATTTTGAATATATAAAAATGAAATTTTGGGATGCACCCATATTTTTCGCAATATAATTTCTTTTGACTATACACGAAGTTTAGTATATTTAGGTTTTAAATAAAATAATATAAAATGAAGGCATTGGTCATCTCGGGAGGCGGATCCAAAGGTGCATTTGGTGGTGGAGTGGCAGAATTTCTATGTCGCGAGCTCAATAATCAATATGACATTTATGCCGGATGCTCCACAGGAAGCCTGTTAATTCCTTTTTTTGCTTTGGGTGAGATTGATAAAATCAAGCAAGTTTATACCACCGTTCAACAATCTGATGTATATACCATATGTCCTTTTAGTATCAAAGAACTCCCTGACGGTACGATATCAAGCAGGATTAATCACTGGAATACTATAAGGATGTTTATTTCCAGACAAAAGACATTCGGCAATACCAGAGCTCTTAGAAATTCCATTTCAAACATATTTAGTGAAAAGGACTTTAATATCCTGAAAGCTTCTCCCGTGAAAGTGATCATCAATGTGGCAAACTTAACCACCAACAGAGTGGAATATAAGTATCTGATGGATTATTCATATGTTGATTTTTGTGATTGGATGTGGGCGTCATGCAGTTTTGTGCCATTTATGAGTTTGGTCGAAAAAAATGGATATGACTATGCAGACGGGGGGTTTGGAGATTATATCCCTATAGAAGCTGCGATCGATGCAGGTGCCACAGAGGTAGATGCCATAATATTGAGTCCCAGGAACAAGCAGGTCAAGAAGTCTAAAGTTTCTAATCCCTTTGATACACTTATGCAATCGATGGATTTTATGATGGATCAGATCATTTCTGATGACATCCACAGAGGATATATGGAGAGCATTTACAATGCGAAAGTCAAAATCAGATTTTTTTATACACCAAGACAATTGACTAAATACTCATTTTATTTCAACCCCAAGCAAATGAAGAGTTGGTGGGAGGAAGGTTTTCAATACGCAAAAGAAACTTCTTCCTTAATGAACGTTTGATCTTTGAAAAATATCATAAATAAGCTTGCCAATTTAGAACCAAATTAACGAAAAAAATTAACTCTCAGACTTCTGACTTTGTCCAAATCTTGTTTGGTATTAGAGTCAGAATACCAGACTTCTCGCAATTATATTTGCGTTGAAAAGATCAAATTCAATTGCCATTGGCTTTAGCCAAAAATAAATGGCTAATCGGCATGATTAATTTGGCTAAAGCCAATTGTATATAACATTATAAACCCCACTGGAGTGGCAATTGAAAATGGACATTGCATTCAACAATTTTATCAAATTTTGCCGCAATATAATTTTGCGAATCATCACACTTTTTTCCTTATTTCATTGACTCGGGGTCTGGTTTTCTGATAGTATGTTTATAATTCCATCATTTGTCTGCCAAAGGCAAATTTCATTTTATACTGCGTTATATTTTTCGTACCAACTCGTGATGCCACCAAAAGTGGCGATGGGCAAAGGCATGATATCCGCAGTTTTTGAAAGAATTACAAATATTTATTGTAAAAATAATAGAAAAAAAATAATTGAATTATAGCCATGTAATTAACCTATAATCAATGTATTATGTATTTATAATAATAGTATTTCAATATATATTTTATATTAATTCGCCAAAGTACTTGATTTTTTAAATATTTTACCACTATCTTTGAGCTTGGAATAGTTAGGGAGTCATCGTTAGGATGTACTCCGAAATTATTTATATCGATGAGGCGAGAGAACAGGCTCCATGACCCTCAGGCAACCTACAAAAGCAAGGTGCCAATTCCTTCCCGATATTGGGATATATAAATTTTTCAATTTCTAAAAATGAAATTATTTTTAAAATCTAATTCGCAAGATGTACCCTACTCAGGGATACTTTCAGACTATTTCGATATTTCTCCTACTACGATGTGTTGCTGTTGTTGTTGCTGTATCTAAGCGACCAATAATCTGACACCTAAGCTTCATTAAGTCCGTATCATATTATTTGTGTTGCAAAGCAGTCACATAGCTGGCTCTTGTACCACTCTTTCATTTTATTTTATCCACTTCATCTAAATATATTTTATTATGTCCAACAAAAATTATAAGTTCGAAACATTACAATTGCATGCCGGCCAAACTGCTGATCCTACTACTGGCTCACGAGCAGTACCTATTTATCAGACCACCTCATATGTATTCAAAAATGCACAGCATGGTGCCAATCTTTTTGCACTCAAAGAGTTTGGAAATATCTATACCAGAATCATGAATCCGACCACAGACGTATTTGAGCAAAGAATTGCCGCTCTCGAAGGTGGGGTTGCTGCAGTGGCAACTGCATCTGGTCAGGCTGCTCAGTTTTTGGCACTCAATAATTTCCTGCAGGCAGGAGACAATTTTGTGAGTACTTCCTATTTGTATGGCGGCACATACAATCAGTTTAAGGTAGCATTCAAAAGACTGGGCATCGATGTGAGATTTGCAGATGGAGATGAGGCCCAAAAATTTGAGGCACTGATAGACGAAAACACCAAAGCCATCTACCTCGAGACCATAGGCAACCCCAAATTTAATATTCCGGATTTTGAGGCCATCGCTGCTGTGGCGGACAAGTATGATATTCCATTGGTGGTGGACAATACCTTTGGCGCAGCTGGCTACATATTCAGACCATTGGAGCATGGCGCACATGTAGTAGTAGCTTCTGCGACCAAATGGATCGGTGGTCATGGTACAAGTATAGGGGGTATCATCGTCGATGGTGGCAAATACAACTGGGGCAATGGCAAGTTTCCACAGTTTTCGGAGCCGTCTGAGGGATATCACGGATTGGTCTTTTCAGATATCTTCGGAGTCAACAATCCTTTGGGATTGCCCAATATTGCCTTTGCGATCAGGACACGAGTGGAGGGCTTGAGAGATTTTGGACCCGCCCTCAGTCCGTTCAATGCTTTTCAATTGCTACAGGGTCTGGAGACATTGTCGCTTAGAGTGCAAAGAACCCTGGACAATGCCTTCGAATTGGCTCACTGGCTTGCTGTACATCCTCAGGTAGAAAGTGTCAATTATCCTGGTCTCGAGCAAAGCCCATACCATAAATTGGCAAAGAAATACCTTCGCAATGGATTTGGGGGTGTACTGAGCTTCAATCTCAAAGGATCAAAAGCAGATGCCGAGTCATTCATCAACAATCTGTCATTGGTCAGTCATCTGGCCAACGTAGGCGATGCCAAAACACTGATCATACAGCCTTCTGCGACGACGCATCAACAGTTGAGTGCTGAGGAGCAGACTGCAGCAGGTGTTCAGCCCAATTTACTGCGCATATCTGTAGGTATTGAGCACATAGATGATATCAAAAATGACCTGATAGATGCATTTGCGGTAGTAAAAAAAGATCAGGAAGACACCAAAGCAGGTCGTAAAGTAGCGAATCCTGCGCTCAATTAGAGTTAATAATTCATTAGAAGCAATCTTAAAGTTGACGATAAGATGTGGATGTATGTTATTATTTGTCCACATTTTATCATATCTTTCAGACAATTTATTATAAAATTAGACATTGGATACACAAGAATCTAAGGTGGTAAAGAAGCTGGAATTTGATTGGAGAAACGATCAGAATCAAGTTCAGTATTTTCATTATGATCAACCATACGAGGTAGAATCGGGAGAGACATTGGAAGGTTTTACCTTGGCTTATCACACTTTTGGCAAACTAAATGAGGCTGCAGATAATGTCGTGTGGGTAGTACATGCCCTCACCGGCAGCAGCAATCCTATGGAGTGGTGGCCTGGTATAGTGGGAGATCATTGTGTCATCGATCCTGCCAAACATTTTATTATTTGTGCCAATTGTTTGGGATCTGCGTATGGATCTACCAATGCACTTTCTATCGATCCCAAAACAGGCTACCCTTATTTTCATACTTTTCCTTTGATCACCAACAGAGATATTGCCCGCAGTTTTGACTTACTCAGGCGGTACCTAAAGATACAAAAAGTGAGACTTCTGGCTGGGGCATCTTTGGGTGGACAGCAGGCATTGGAGTGGTCAGTGGTTGCTCCATCTGTATTCGACCATCAGTTACTTATAGCAACCAATGCCAAGCACTCACCATGGGGCATTGCATTCAACGAAAGCCAGCGTATGGCTATACTGGCAGATCCTACATGGCAGGAGCATCACCCTGATGC
>JBATLS010000487.1:0-2650 GCA_049289435.1 Saprospiraceae bacterium
GTAGATAAACTTGCCAATGCAGGAGTGGATTGTATCAAACTGATAGACCATGATGAAATGGCTTTTGAAGAGGTCAAAGCCATCGTTGACCAAGCACACAAGCGCAAACTGACTGTAGTAGCCCACAGCCATAGACCAGAAGAGATCAGAGTAGGTATGAAAGCCGGAGTAGATTGCTTTGAGCATACCGGATTGAGTTCTGCACCAGAGTATCCGGAAGACATCATCGCCTTGCTTAAAGAAAGAACAGCTCAGATGAATAAGGGGCCATTGTACTGGACACCCACAGTAGAAGGATTGTACAATTATGAATACATCAGAGACAATCCTGAGAAACTTGATGGGGACTGCTTGCACTTAGGCTTACCCAATGACATCATAGAAGACATCAAATCATCCCTGAGATATCCCGGCAGAATGCCATACTTCCAGCTCACTCCTATCCGAAGACCCACCTTGGAGCGAAAAATAAAACAACTGCGAGATGCGGGAGTCGTGCTTCTGATTGGCACAGATAGTGGTATTCCGATGAAGTTTCACTGTCAAAGTACCTGGAATGAACTGGATGTATGGACCAACGAATTTAACATGGATGCTATGTACACCATCAAGGCAGCCACCTATTGGCCTGCCAAAATGATGGGTGTGGAAGACAAATACGGTACCATCAGCGAAGGAAAATACGCAGACATTATTACAGTCAAAGGAGATGTATTGAGATATATCTCTTTGCTTCAAAACGTAGATATGGTCATCAAGCACGGCAAAGTCGTCAAAGGACTTAGGCCTTAAAAATTCTGTTAGCTGTTAACTGTTAGCTAGAAAAAGATTAGCTATTGGAATTTGGGGATTAGCAGCTCAGTGATATACAAAGTCTTCATCCTGCGATGCCCAAAGTCTTCGTCCCGATGGTTATCGGGATAGGGCAAATATTCATCGGTCTTCAGACCGCATTTTACCTATCTTCAAGTCAGTAGAGACTTTGATCAAAGTAGAATTTAATTCCCAGTCTTCACCCATCGCCCGCTATAAATCTCTTTATTGCCCTGATACATCTTATATACATATGTACCTTCGGATAGCCCCGAAAGATTCATCTCTGTGATACCATCTATAATACCATTTTGTACAAAGACATTGCGACCCAGCATATCAAATATCCGGATGTCTGCTTTGTCACTTAGGCCACTGACATCTATGGTCAAAGGCCCAGAAGAAGGATTAGGATATGTACTGATTTTGATAAAGCTCTCCGATGCGATATTATTGGTCCATGTCACCTTACCTTGCTCATTGAACTTGATAATGTATGCATTGAACACTCTATGCCCCAAATCGTCGTATCTGGCACCGTAAACCAAAACTCCTCCGTCTTTAGTAGCCAACAGTCCTGTAATAGTGTATCTGTACTGATCTAAAGCACCAATGTACAACTCCCAGTTCTTCTTAAACCCAGCACTAAACTGTGCTATGAAGAAACCCTTACTTTGATGATAAAATGGCGTATCAAATACACCCGTGTAAAGCAATCCTTTGGCATTGATATCAAATACATTGTGAGGAAAAGCAACCGCCAATTCATAATCTAATCCAAAATTGAATTTTCTTTTTAAATTTTTATCAAAGACTTGTATGTCCACACCACCTCTGCTGCTGCCAGTGGAACCTACCATATAAGTACTGTCTTTCCAATGAATGGCTTTAACTTGATTCCCGCTTGTGATTTTATGCTCTGGCTCAAAAGCGTAACTTTGGTGTATGAAATTGTAGTCCAATCGATGTATCCACTTACCATAACATGTATATCCGCCATCATCAATATTTTTGAGGATAGAGTAACATTGGCCATAACCGGCTTTTTCATTTAACTTGACAAGTTGTGGATCAATAGTATAAGTATCCAGGTTCATCTTTAAAAACCACATCACTGTACGTTCACTTTCATCAAAAAAACCGTCCATGGAAGGCGCAGCCATAAGCAATTGATTAGAAGCTGTATCTATCAATACGTCAATCTGATACGGTTGTTTGGCATCTCCTGGTAATATTTGCTGATATTCATGGAGTATATTCATATCTTCATCCAGAATTAAGGTGACAAAAAGATTTGGTGCGGCAGCCCCCATTACCAGCAGGATTTGTTTATCCTCCAACCAAAAGCCTTTGACCATATTTACTTCCTTGCCAGGCAATGAATATTGGATGGACTTAATCAGGCTTCCGTCTGGAGCTATCAGATCAAAAGTATTGACCCCTCTATTAATGGAGCTAAAAAAATAGGTATCATTGGGTAAGTCCAATCCAATTAGGTATTTAGAATACGTTTCTGAAGGAATGGTATGGATCCATTCGAAATTATTCTGGCAATAAAGGTTAGAAGTAACCATTGAAAAGATTAATGCAATTATAAAAGTTTTCATCACAATATTTTTATTTAAAATAAAAAGTGAATTTGGTGTAAAAAAAACTTGCTCAAATAAAATATTTATAAAAGTCTTCTCATTAAAATCCTTTATGACCTATATCGAAAACAAAAGTAGCATATTGCCCGACATGAAAAAATGACGTATGTTCGTCTGTCAGATGATTCTAATTTTTGATGAACATGATACAAATCACATATCGGATATGACATCCTGTTGTATTTTGT
>JBATLS010000488.1:0-1907 GCA_049289435.1 Saprospiraceae bacterium
CTAGAGTTTCCCTTGCTTATCAGCTTACAGACAAGCTTTCGTACAATTTTAATGCGGGTCGTTATTTTCAGCTACCTCCATATACCGTACTTGGGTATAAAGCTGGCGATGTATTGGTCAATAAACAAAATGATGTCACTTATATCTCTTCCAATCATTGGGTCACGGGCTTTGAGTACAATCTATCTTCTACGGGTAGAATTACTCTGGAAGGGTATTATAAAACATACCAAAATTACCCTTTCTTGCTTAGAGAGCAAATTTCTCTTGCAAATTTAGGTGGAGACTTTGGTGTCATAGGAAATGAACCCGTGACATCTACATCTGAAGGCAGGACTTATGGGTTGGAATTGTTGTTTCAGCAAAGATTGTTTAAGGGCTTTTATGGTATATTGGCTTATACCTTTGGGAAATCGGAGTTTTCCAATGTAGATGGTCAATTTGCAGCCAGTAGCTGGGACAGCCGCCACATCATCAATCTGACTATGGGAAAAAGGTTTGGTAAAAATTGGGAGCTGGGAGTCAGATATAGGCTTCAAGCTGGACTACCATTTACACCTTTTAGTCCCACATCTGACCTGGTCGTCAATTGGAATAGAAACTTTGGAGGCATACCTGATTATAATAAAATCAATAGTCTTAGGTCTGATGCATTCAATGGTTTGGACATAAGATTGGACAAAAAGTGGTTTTTCAAAAATTGGGATCTTAACATATTCCTTGATATACAGAATGTGACAGGAAGTGCCATAGGAAGAGATGTGTTACTGCTGGATAGGCCACTAGATGAAAATCTAAAGCCTATAGGAGGGCCAATCGTCACAAATCCATCTGCACCTGTTGACGAGCAACGGTATAAAGTGAAAACCATCAATGATGCAGCGGGAACATTGTTGCCAACAATAGGTATTGTTATTAGTCTTTAGCTTATAGACTTTAGTCCTTAGGAGTTGGGCTTTGGGCTTTAGATTTAGGATCATTGAATATTGGGTGGCAAGATTTTTTCAATTCTCAACTCTGAATTCTTATCTAAAATCTATAATTATTTTTCCGTCCCTGTCAAAGTTTTACTAAATACAGGAAAAGCAGCGCTACCGTAGTGTGAAAATCTCGCGGTATGTTTGAGTGGAGATTGGTAAGTTTTTATAAAATTGGCAAGGAGCAATTTTATATTATCGTAATTTAAGTTCTTTGAGTTGGGCTTAGGGTAGAAAACGATGTGGTCTATGGTGCCATCTTTGGACCAAAATACATTTAACCACAACTTGACTCCTTTCAGGTCTGTATTGGATTTGATACTATAATCTTCTAAGTCTTTAAGTAAAACAGACCAGTTTTCATATGCCAGCTCCATATTGTTGGCGCACACGGTGAACAACATGGTATTATAATTCTGTACCAGTTTTTCATAGTTTTTTTCTTCTTCCCCTATGAAGAATACACTATTGGTTTTTACTTCAATATTTGCTTTCGATTGACCTAAGATCCATCCTGATGTGAAAGTCAAACAAAAAATAAATGAGTACTTTTTAAGTATATGCATGGGGAAACATTCGAATAAGGTACGAATTTAAAACATTTCGGTATTCATATCCAAATTTTGTAGAATATTATTTTTTGTCAATTTAATTACTGTTCGATTATAAGGACAATGCCTGCACCCACTTTCACAACAATATCCTCGTTTTGACAGAAAATACGACGTAAAAACTACCTTGCCATTTTCTAAGTAATAATCAGCATTTGGTGATTCTTCCTTAGTAATTATATCTTTAGGTTGGGGCATTTCATGCAGATTCGACTAGATTTTTGCTTGTAGTCATGCTTTGAATCATATAATAACTACCAAATAAAATAGCAGTGAACACAAAACTACTCAAAAGCGAAGTCCTGAAAAATGGTAGTCC
>JBATLS010000489.1:0-5023 GCA_049289435.1 Saprospiraceae bacterium
TTCAGAATACCAGACTTCTCGCAATTATATTTGCGTTGAAAATATCAAATTCAATTGCCATTGGCTTTAGCCAGTGGACAATAAATGCAGATATTATTTGGCTTTAGCCAAAAATAAATTGCTAATCGGCATGATTAATTTGGCTAAAGCCAATTGTATATAACATTATAAACCCACTGGTTGAAACCAGTGGCAATTGAAAATGGACATTGCATTCAACAATTTTATCAAATTTTGCCGCAATATAATTTTGCGAATCGTCACACTTTTTTCCTTCTTTCATTGACTCGGGGTCTGGTTTTCTGACCTTGTGAATCTTGCATCCAAATATTTGGTCATAGATGCAGAACATCAGACCTCTCGCTATTTTTAACATTGCATGTTGGCATTGCATTCTTCGAATGCAATATGATGAATTCTTGCCATCAGAGATTGCAAGACCATTATCGGCAATGCCGTAGGCAGACAGGCTCTATTTTATAGGAATGGAGTCTTTGTACCCTGAGATTTTTGGTTTCAGTCCATATTTAGGTTAAAGTTCAAACGCCCAAGTCTGCAAGTATTTTATTTAGTTGAAGTTCCATTGCCCTTTCTGTGTATTCATACTGGGCTTTACTTTCAAGTTTTCCGTTGATACTACAATAAAATTTTATTTTCGGTTCGGTACCAGAAGGTCTGGCTGAAATAATGCTGCCATCTTCGGTAAAAAATTGGAGCACATTGGATGATGGGAGATCTATTTTTTCTGACACTCCGGTGATCATATTTTTTGATACGCTTGTTTTATAATCTTTGAGCATGATTACTTTTGATCCTCCTAGTGATTCAGGTGTTTCACTTCTATAGTCAGACATCATTTGTTGAATTTCTTCGGCACCTGATTTCCCTTTTTTGGTGATAGAAATCAATTTTTCTTTATAGAACCCATGATCCATATACATTTGAAGCATAGCGTCATAGGCACTGGTTCCGTTATCTTTGTGATAAGCGACCATTTCTGCCAGCATGGTACAAGCTACTACAGCATCTTTATCTCTCGCATGGTCGCCGACGAGATAACCATAGCTTTCTTCACCACCTGCTATAAAAGTTTTTTTACCTTCCAAAGCAGTCATGATCTCCCCGATATATTTAAACCCGGTCAACACATTGTAGCATTCCACATTTTTTGCTGCAGCCATTTTGTCGATGAGATATGAAGTGACTATGGTTTTGACGATGTATTGATTACCATCTAGTTTTCCAGCTTTTTCCCAAACCTCCAGCAAGTAGTTGATCAGCAAGCTGACCGCCTGATTGCCGTTGAGCAATACAAACTCATTATTGTGGTTTTTTACTGCCATTCCTACTCTGTCAGCATCGGGATCCGTAGCAAGGACCAAATCTGCATCAATGGACTTGGCCAGTTCAAGAGCCATACTCAATGCTTCAGCTTCTTCTGGATTTGGATAGATGACTGTGGGGAAGTTGCCATCCACGATCATTTGTTCTTCTACATTGGTGACATTTTCAAATCCATACATTCTTAAGGCAGTAGGAATCAATACTCCTCCTGTGCCATGTATTGGAGAGAACACTATTTTCATATCCTTTTGACGTCGGATGGCATCTTTGGATATGGACAATTTTGCCAGTTCGTCCAAGTACTTTTGATCTATATCTTCTGTGAGCATTTCTACATTGGCAGCGATGCGTTCAAATTTGATGTCGGCAATACTACTGATCTTACCTACTTCGTCCATGACAGCCTGATCATGTGGTGCCACCAATTGTCCGCCATCTGCGCCATATGCCTTATACCCATTGTACTCCTTTGGATTGTGAGACGCGGTGAGCATCACACCACTTTGGCATCCAAGCAGCCGGATGGCATATGACAATTCTGGCGTCGGCCTTAAACCGTTAAAAAAATATACATGGATCCCATTGGCCGAAAATACATCAGCCACCACATGGGCAAACAAACTCGAATTGTTGCGATTGTCATGGGCAATGACTACCTTTATTTTTTGGTCTTTGTACAAGTGGAGCAAATAGTTACTCAATCCTTGGGTAGCTGCACCTAAGGTATATTTATTGACTCTATTGGATCCAGCTCCCATGATGCCTCGCAGACCACCAGTGCCAAATTCCAAATCTCTATAAAATGCATCTGTTAACTCTGTGGTTTTGTTGGCAGATATTAGTTGCCGTATTTCATTTTTTGTATTTTCATCATAGTTGCCATTCAACCATATATTTATTTTTTCCTGAATTTTCTGATCTAACATCATCTCTATTTATTTTATGTATTTATTTTTTAATGAATACCATTTTTCAATTGGCAAATCTGATTCCTTTTAAAGCACATCTTATGTATAATTCTATCTTTTTGATGGTGTAAATATACAAGATGGCAAATTTAAAAATTTATATTTTAATATTCTTTTATTCAAATAACTTTCATCTATATTAAATATAATTAATTTTGACCTTTCATTTGTTTAGGTGTATTTCATTTAAACATACTCTAAGGAAGTCTATTCCTTTTAGCTCCCTGCAGGCACGGGGATCATCTATAAAGAAATTGTTTAAAAATGAAATTTTAGGATACACCTTTTTTTAACTTTACAAGCACAATATGTCGTTACAGAATGAATTTGCAACTCAAGGTAATTTTTTATTTAAATATAGAAGTTACTTGCCACTCGTCTTAATCCCACTTGCGCTTTGGGTAAACGCTGTGATGCTGAAAAGTCAACCTGACATCTTTAGTTTAACTCAATTGACCCCATTGGAGATCTTATCGGTAGTGCTTTGCTTTGTAGGACTTGGGATTAGGATATTGACGGTAGCTTATACTCCAAAGAACACATCCGGTCGAAATACATCTCAGGGACAAGTCGCAGACAGTATTAATACTTCAGGGTGTTATTCTGTGGTTAGGCATCCATTGTACGTTGGTAATTTTTTTATGTGGTTGGGCATCGCTGTTTTGCCAGGCAATATATGGTTTGTAGTGTCATTCGTACTGGTGTATTGGCTTTATTATGAGCGAATCATGTATGCGGAAGAAAATTTTTTAATCAACAAATTTGGGGATAAGTACCTACAATATGCTTCCAAAACTCCAGCTTTTATACCTGCTATAGGTCAATGGAAAGCCCCTGATATGTATTTCAGTTGGAAAAAAGTCCTTAAAAAGGAAAAGAATGGCCTATTCGCCATTTTTTTACTAATATTTTTGTTCAATTGCTGGGTGAATTGGTTGTCTAACGGAGAGATACTGACCTCTAAATCTTGGAGTATTTATACGATGATCGCAACAGGGGTATTGTATTTTGTATTAAAATTTGTAAAATACAACACAAAATTTCTGGAAGAAGTGGATAGATAAGGATACCTGCATCAATGCAAGCGTATAAATATTTATGGTTTATATAATATTTTTAAAAATGAAGAATTTAAAAGTTGGATTGGTACAAATGTCATGTGTAGATAGTCAGGACATTAATCTAAAAAAAGCCATAGATGAAATAAAAAATGCGGCTCAAAATGGTGCTCAAATAGTTTGCTTGCAAGAGCTTTTTTCTTCATTGTATTTTTGTGATACTGAAAACTATGATCATTTTGACCTGGCCGAATCAATTCCCGGCCCCACTACCGATCAATTGTCCGAAGTCGCCAAAGAACACCATGTCGTTATCATAGCATCTTTATTTGAAAAGAGGGCACAAGGACTGTATCACAATACTGTGGCAATCATTGATGCCGATGGCAAATACTTGGGTAAGTACCGCAAAATGCACATCCCTGATGACCCGTCCTATTATGAGAAATTTTATTTTACACCCGGCGATCTTGGTTATAAAGTGTTCAAAACTAAATTTGCCACTATCGGGGTGTTGATATGCTGGGATCAGTGGTATCCGGAAGCAAGTAGGATCACTGCTCTGATGGGCGCTGAAGTGCTTTTTTATCCTACTGCGATAGGATGGGCCAGTGATCAGGATGAAGAGACCAATAGAGATCAATATAATGCCTGGCAAATCATACAGAGATCTCATGCTGTAGCAAATGGAGTTCCAGTAGTCAGTGTCAATAGAGTTGGGTATGAGCAAGATGGCGCTATGAAATTTTGGGGTGGCAGTTTTGTCACCAATGGTCAGGGCAAGTTGCTGTATTTAGCTTCTCATGATGACGAGGTCACTAAAGTAGTGGATATAGATTTGAATCAGGCCAATGAATTGAGGGTGCACTGGCCATTCCTTAGAGATAGAAGAATCGATAGTTACCAACCTATCACAAAAAGATATTTGGATGAACATTGATTTTACACCCAGAGAATTGGGATATCATTTTCCAGCGGAGTTTGACCATCAAGCCGCAATGTGGCTTTCGTGGCCGCATAAAGAAGCTTCCTGGCCGGGTAAACTGGATAAAATTTACGATCCTTATTGCGAGTTTTTACTGAGGATAGCTGATCATCAAAAGGTATGTATCAATGTGACGGACGGGGCAATGCATCATTTAGCATTGGACAAAATAGTATCATCTACATATGCGCAAAAGATGATCAACCTGGATGATTGTCTTGAAAATATTACTTTTTTTTATCATCCTACCAACGATGCTTGGTGTCGGGATCATGGTCCGGCTTTTGTCATCAATAGAGAGACAAAGAGTAAAGCTGTAGTGGATTGGGGATACAATGCCTGGGGTGATAAATATCCTCCCTACGATTTGGACGATATCATTCCGACCTTGATCGGACAAAAGTTAGATATGCAAGTCTTTCACCCAGGCATCGTCATGGAGGGCGGGAGCGTGGAGTTCAATGGCCATGGAGTGATACTTACGACCGCTGCCTGCCTGCTAAATAAAAATAGAAATCCACATCTATCAAAATATGAAATCGAACAATATCTCATAGAATATTATGGTGGTCAACAAATACTTTGGCTCGATGAAGGAATCGTTGGAGATGATACCGACGGGCACATAGATGACATCACTCGATTTGTGAATGCCGATACGGTGATCA
>JBATLS010000490.1:0-5707 GCA_049289435.1 Saprospiraceae bacterium
CTTCTATGTTTAGTTCTGATGCAATTTTGCTTACACTACCTGTCGGCAATGCATGCTTGATTTTTCTTAATTCATCAAATGTAATATTCATGTTCTAAACGTTTTAAAAAGTTATAAAATGTAATGATAAAACATAAAAATACAAAAATGTTTCATTCTGTATATAAATAATTAACAATTTATTTGCAAAATGTCTCATATCATACGGAAGTGTATGATCTAAAAATATCATTAGTTAGTTAGGTCCTAATTTTGACTGTGCACCAGACAAAATCCTTCATATGAAGATTATTTGAATAGTGTCAATGCTTTCTTGATTCTGCTGACTGCTTCTATCAGTTCATCATCAGCTGCAGCATAGGACAATCTGATACAATTGTCCTCGCCAAAGGCACTACCAGAGACTGTACCTACATGAGCTTCTGTGAGCATGGCTTCTGAAAAGTCATCAGCATTATTTATACTCACATGCCCATTGGAAGTGCCAAAATAGTGGCTTACGTCGGGAAATACATAAAATGCGCCTTGTGGTTGATTGACTTTAAATCCAGGGATTTCTTTCAGCTTTGAGATGATGAGATCTCGCCTGCGTAAAAAAGCTTCTTTCATTTCATCGGCTTCAGCTTTGCTGCCTCTCAATGCTACTGCTGCTGCCTCCTGACTAAATGAGGCCGCACCTGAGGTGATTTGCCCTTGTACTTTATTGCACGCATCTGCCAACCATTTGGGTCCGCCCATATATCCCAGTCTCCAGCCAGTCATAGCAAATCCTTTTGAAAACCCATTGACCGTGGCGGTGTTGTCTCTCATATGTTCAAATGCGCCAATACTTGCGTGTGCACCCGTGAAGTTGATATACTCATATATTTCATCCGAGATCACTAGTATATTGTCATGAGTTATGAGCACATCTGCAATTTCTTTCAATTCCTGATGAGTATAGACAGAGCCGGTCGGATTGCAGGGAGATGAAAAAATAAGCAGTTTGGTTTTGTCTGTGATTACCTTTTTGATGGCTTCGGCATTTACCTTAAAATCATCTTCAATACCTGCAGATACCACGATAGGAGTACCGCCTGCAAACTTTACTATTTCGATATAACTTACCCAGTATGGGGCTAAAATGATCACTTCGTCACCTTCGTTTAGCGTGGCCATACAAATATTAGCGATGCTTTGTTTTGCTCCATTGGATACGACTATCTGCGTAGGGTCAAAGTGAAGATCATTTTCTGATTTGAATTTTTCGCATATGGCTTTTCTGAGATCCATAGTACCTGGGACGGGGGTATATTTTGTATTTCCTTTTTTGAGGGCTTGATATGCCGCATCTTTGATAAATTCCGGAGTATCAAAGTCTGGCTCACCAAGACTTAAACTGATAACACTGACACCTTTGCTGGCCAAATCTCTGGCTTTCTGAGCCATTCTGATGGTGGCAGATTCTTCCATGGCTTTGACTTTATTTGCCAACATGTGATTGGGTTGGATACTCATATTTGATATTTATGGATTAAAATGAATTGGAAACTTAGCAATGATATTCGAAAAATAGATGTATTTATACATTAGATATAAATGATATATATAATGAATTTTAAATGTGGTCTTATGATTTAAAATTAAAGTAATTGAACTGTAAAACAAGAATTTTGTTTCCTTTCAGATTTATGTTTTACTTTAGGCGGGCAAAGTTACATAAATTTTAATTTAGTTTACATCATAGTAATTAAAAGTTGTTTGTTACGTTTAGGTTTTTGTTTGAAAGCAATTTTTTTACCTTGTAATATTTCGTTAAAATATCTTCATTGTGATTATTGCCCCATTAATTTCACTACTTTTGACCATAATATAAACTTAAAGCATGAGAAGCATTATCATAAGCCTTTGTTTGACTTTTATTTTTCTGCTGTCTGTCAGCGATGTGGAATCTCAGGTCAGAAAAAGACCCACATCTACCAGCACCAGAAAGAAAAAGGAAGAAAAAGCACCAGCAATTAGCCTGATGGAAAAAATAAATCCAGAACTAAAATTTGGTAACTTAGGATTTTTCAATGGTTTGACCATCTCCACAAAAGTAAATGCAGGTTTTAAATTCAGCGATCGATTTAGTGCAGGAGCTGGGATGAAACTTTTTTATGATCAGTATTCTTACACTGGACCAGATCCTTCTGTTTTAGATATTGGAGCTTTATTTTATGGACGTGCTAAGATTACACAAGAGATCTATTTTCAGGGAGAGTATGCACTCATGGGCTACGCCAAAGACCCTGATGGCTATACCATTCGGGGATATGTAGAAAAACAAAAAGTCAACTACCCGCTTTTCGGATTGGGTTATACCAGTGGTATGGGAAAATGGAGGTTTGGCATAGAGTTGCTATATATCGCCAGTGAGCAAGCTAGGGATATTCAGGGATCAGTGGTTGAGTATTGGTTTGGAGCCAGTTACAATTTCTAGATAAGATACATTGTAAAAATTATGGTTAGAATTGGAAAAACTGAACTGGGAGAATTCCCATTGCTTCTTGCACCTATGGAAGATGTGAGTGATCCGCCTTTTAGGGCTGTGTGCAAGGAGCAGGGAAGTGATCTGATGTACACTGAGTTCATATCTGTAGAAGGTCTCATCCGGGATGCTGCCAAAAGTGTTCAGAAAATGGATATCTGGGATGAGGAGCGACCTATTGGGATTCAAATTTTTGGTGCGGAGATAGGCTCTATGAGCCGTGCAGCTGAAATGGTAGAGGCAGCCTCTCCTGAGTTGCTGGATATAAATTTCGGCTGTCCCGTCAAAAAAGTAGTGTGCAAGATGGCAGGAGCAGGCATCCTGCAAGATATACCTCGCATGATCAAACTCACTGAAAAAGTCGTCAAATCCACCTCACTGCCAGTCACGGTCAAAACCAGACTGGGTTGGGATGAAAATACGCTCAATATAGAAGAAGTAGCGGAGCGACTACAGGACATAGGTATTCAGGCACTTGCCATCCATGGTCGTACCAGAAAACAAATGTATAAAGGGGAAGCTGACTGGACTCTGATAGGAAAAGTAAAAAATAATCCTAGAATACATATACCTATATTTGGGAATGGGGACATAGACAGTCCACAGAAAGCAAAACAATATAAAGAGCGGTACGGGGTAGATGGTATGATGATAGGCCGGGCGAGTATCGGATATCCTTGGATATTTCGTGATATAAAACATTATTTTGCAACAGGTGTGGTGCCAGATGCGCCATCCATAGATGAAAGGGTAGAAGTAGCCAGAAAACATCTCATGAAGGGTGTCGAGTGGAAAGGAGAGCGAGTAGGAGTAGTAGAAATGAGACGACATTATACCAATTACTTCAGAGATTTGCCGGGCATAAAGGAGTATAGATCGAGATTGGTATCAGAAATGGACAGTCAAATACTCCATGAGATATTGGATGAAATAAAATATAATTATCAGGATGCGATGATTTATTCCTGATGTAAGAAAGTCGATGATCGATGGTATTTAACATAAAGCCTTACGAGCGAAAAATTTTTGAGCTCATACAATTGTCTGCACGCGAACTTCAGGTACCTGTATTTGTGGTAGGGGGATATGTACGTGATCGACTGCTCGCCAGAGAGTCTAAAGATATAGATGTAGTTTGTGTGGGAGATGGAATAGCTTTGGCAGAACGACTGGCATCAAAACTACGACCTCAGCCACACATCGCAGTGTATAAAAGATTTGGGACTGCTATGATCAGACACAATGATCTGGAGATAGAGTTTGTAGGTGCTCGGAAAGAATCATACTCTTTGGATTCAAGAAAACCAGCGGTAGAAAATGGCAGTTTGGAAGACGACCAAAATCGAAGAGATTTTACCATCAATGCACTTGCTGTCAGTCTAAATGAGGATGACTATGGCCGAATCATTGATAGCTTTAATGGATTCCATGATTTGGAACAAAAGATCATTCGGACACCTATGGATCCTGACAAAACTTTTGCAGACGACCCATTGAGGATGATGCGTGCCATCCGTTTTTCTACCCAGCTGGATTTTGAGATAGAACAAACTACGCTGGAGTCCATCAAAAAAAATAGACAAAGGATCAATATTGTTTCTAAAGAACGGATAAGCATCGAAATAGAGAAGATAGTGATGTCCTACCAACCATCCAAAGGCTTCAAGTTATTGTTTGATACGGGATTGCTGCACATTATTTTTCCAGAGATGGCTGCACTCTATGGTATTGAAATTCGCAATAATATAGGACACAAAGACAATTTTTATCATACACTAGAAGTACTTGAAAATGTATGTGCCGAATCCGATAGTCTTTGGCTCAGGTGGGCAGCCATACTGCACGATATCGCAAAACCACCTACCAAAAGATTTGATCCGGTGCTGGGTTGGACTTTTCATGGTCACGAAGCATTGGGAGCTGCTATGGTGCCCCGTATATTTAAGAAGATGCGCCTGCCTTTGGATGTCAAGATGAAGTATGTCCAAAAACTGGTTTTGCTCCATTTGCGGCCTATTGCTTTGACCAATGATCAGGTGACCGACTCTGCGGTGCGCAGATTGTTGTTTGATGCTGGCGAAGATATCGATGACTTATTGCTGCTGTGCAAAGCTGATATTACCTCCAAAAACGAAGGTAAAGTACATCGGTATAAGGAGAACTACCGGGTATTGATGGAAAAAATCAAGGAAGTAGAAGAAAAAGATCACCTCCGCAATTGGCAACCGCCGATCAGTGGTGACGATATTATGAGGATATTTAATTTACCACCTTCCAGAGAAGTGGGGATATTAAAGACAGCTATTCGGGAAGCGATACTTGATGGAGATGTAGCCAATACTTATGATGATGCGTACGAATATATGATGTCCAAAGCCAAAGAACTGAATATGGTATAAAAATGCTGATCCTATGGACTACAAGGACTTTTTTAGTTTCACCAAGCAGGAAAGACGAGGAATATTCGTTTTTTTAATGCTGGCATTGACTATAATTTTGATCGCTGAATATTGGCCACAGAGCGATGATAGTGAACACATTGATATCAGTCAGTTTTATATGCATCCTGATTCAGTATCTTATGATATTGACTCGGAGTATGGGGCAAAAAGTGAGTTGAACCCATGGAATGAGACCGCTACAAATGATTCAAAACCTAATCAAAAGTTTCGATTTGACCCAAATCAGATTTCTTACGACTCATTGCTACTACTTGGATTTAGTAAATATGGCGCTAAGAGTCTAACCAAATACATCGCAAAAGGTGGCAAAATTAGAAATTTGAGTAAGTTGAAATCTATATATGGCATCGATTCACTCTTGGTCAATCAATTGGAGGCTTTCATCCAGTTGCCAGAATCAAAATCTGAAGAATACGACAATTCAACTTTTGAAAATAATAAAAAAATTACCGAACCCGTAGCCATCGAGATCATAGAGCTAAACTCCGCAGACAGCCTGAAGATACTGTCGATCAAAGGCGTTGGGCCAGTTACCACGAGAAATATATTATATTTTAGAAAGAGACTGGGTGGATTTATAGATAAAAACCAACTCCTGGAGCTCAATATCATCCCGGATACACTTTTCGAACTTATACATCACATAGTGACGGTTGACCCCAGCGATATAGTTAAAATCAATATCAACACCGCAGATTATAAGACTTTTATTACGCACCCTTATTTTACAGCAAAT
>JBATLS010000491.1:0-2663 GCA_049289435.1 Saprospiraceae bacterium
GTTGAAACCAGTGGCAATTGAAAATGGACATTGCATTCAACAATTTTATCAAATTTTGCCGCAATATAATTTTGCGAATCATCACACTTTTTTCCTTATTTCATTGACTCGGGGTCTGGTTTTCTGACCTTAAGTAACACTGCTAAGGAAGATTTGATAAGGATACATCATTATGGTGTTAAAAAATATGGTATTAAACAGGCAGATATACTTAAAGTAAATTAAATTTCAAAAATTTTATATTTTAAACGTTTGATTTTGAACGTATTAAAATTAATATTTTTCGCAATTTAATTTCTTTTGACTATAATTATTTCGATTTTTTTTTTGAATATTTTGACATTATTACCCAAAGGCCATATTCGTTCGAATCAGTTGACTGTATTAAATAAGGATACAGACGTTGGGTCTGTTGAGTAGATAGTATTTACTTTAAAGTCAATGAAAACAACATTGAAATAATGACCATAATTGGTCGCCAAGACCTAAATGTAATATAAATAAAATTTTTTATGTACATCAACAATATACCCGCAATAAAAGCTGCCTCGCCGTTAACTATTATAGCAACGCCTTGATCAAGTCAGTCAACTTCTGAGTACTATGACCGGACCCTAAAAGTCGATGCTTTTCTACATTGTCTTTGTAAATAATGATGACCGGTTGACCCGGGACATTATATTTCTGAATGATATCTTTATTTTTGTCAGTATCTACCTGTGCTAATATTGCCGTTTTTAAAGTAGTTTCTTTGGTAAGGCTTTCTACCGAAGGTCGCTGAGCCGTACAGATGGAGCACCAGGTAGCATGAAAAAACACCATAGACACCCCTGATTTGATCGTCGTATCATAATCCGCTAAAGAATTGATAACTCGTAATGAAGCTGTTTCGGTATTATCTGTAACTTCGTCTTTACCACAAGATGAAAATACAAACATTGTTGCTAAGAAAAGTAATGTTCTGATCATGACTATAAATTTTGAAAGTAAACAATCTCGACTATAAAAAGTTTGCGAATTAGACCATGGCTTCATTGATGCTGTGTCGCCATCTTGGGAAGTAATCCACCAAGTTGGATCCGGCCCCCTGATGCAATACTCGCCGAAAGATCACTTCGTCGTCATCAGACAAATGCTGAAGATAGTGTGCCCGCCCATGAATGCGTATGAAAGAGATCAGTTCTTCCAATTTTTCAATCTGTTTTTGGTTGGTTTCCTGCTGAAAAAAACTCCACACATATGTAGCATTGGTATTGAGCATCTCCCAGATATAATGGACCATTTTCTCTCCTTTGACTACAAACAGGAAACCAAATTTTGGGGTAAGGGTAAATCTGATCTTCTCATGAGCGCTATGCAAGTGGCCGGACAGGTATTCCAGATGCTTTTTGTTGCGAATATTTTCCCACTTCATGATATGATCCAATAGTTCTTTTTCGGTCATATTGTAAGTGCCCAACATGTTTTTGTCCATTGGGTCGAAGATATCGTCGGGCGTAAAGAGACTTTTATCCAGTTCTCCCACGTATTTAGGTGGCTTGCGTAGCGTTTCGGTTTTGATAAATTTGATGGTTTCTATAGCGACATCCTTGATTTGATCTATCTGTGGCGAAGTCGCTATTATTTTTTCTATCTTAATCTGGGATTTACTGACGACCATCAGTACTTCAAAAGTTCGACTATTGAAGTGTTTGGCAAAATATGTTTTTACGTATTCGAATTCAGGCAACAGGTGTGGATTGGATATGCGCACTTCGGTCTTACTTTTCTCCCAGGGGAATAGGTATTCAAAAGTTATACATCCTGCCCCAAATCTTACTTTGCTAAATGGGATGGCTGCCTGGACATGAATGATCTTTATTTCTTGAGTGTTGTCACCTATAGGCATATGATCCGATAAGAGGTGCGTGAAAGATGACTTTTTGTAAAAACTAAGATCTGCATTGAAAGCTGGCCAATAGATGTCTTCGAAAGAGATGCGGTCCACCTTGGCTTTGGGTACTTGGTTCAGAAAATCATCTACATCACCAGGACGATAATTGATGACTTTCAGTGCCAAGTGATTATCACTCTTGTCATATGAGATCATTTCTGCCTCCCAGAAAATAGTGCGACTTTCGGCAAATCCAAATTCTCCGTAAGGTAAATTGGTATGTAGTAAATCAACGGACATGACATCATTAAACCATATGGCATCATTGGTCACTTTGATGATAATGTGTTTGGATGATGGCATAGGTGAGTAAAATGGGTGAATGTCAGTATCAACGATACAAATATATCATTCACATGTCGGAGTGATAAGATTTTTCTTAAAAATTTAATTAGGAAACTATTGTGAAATAACAATAATATCAGCACCAATTATATCTATCTTGGTTTGGAGATACTGGGACACTCTATACCACCGAAATATTTCATCAATGATATACCTACAAAAGTAAATTTGTCATTGCCTTTGGTGTCTCCTCGTTGTCTTCCGGCTTCACCAATGCCTTCCACCAATGACCTGTCGGAGAGCAACACGGCTGTTGCCCCTCTGGTGGATTCGAGTAGTGTTTTGTCTGGAAATATAGAGCTGACATCATCCAGATAATCTGTAAATACAAATCTGGTACTAATCTCCAGATTGACGCTCCATGTTCGATTGATATCATATTTGA
>JBATLS010000492.1:0-2761 GCA_049289435.1 Saprospiraceae bacterium
GTGATCATTGACACCATCTCTGTTTGGGGAGAATACATTGGGAAAAAATACATTTCGGATGTTTTTAACATTGATAGTAATTTCGTCACTTCCGGTACACCCATTCTGGTCTGTGGCAGTGAGTCTATATGTCGTAGTTGTCGTAGGATTGGCCTGAACTGAAAAACAGTTGGCGACGATGCACTCTATACCCTCTGTGGGACTCCATATTACATTACCTATTCCAGCAGGAGAATTTATAGAGACCCTGATAGTAGGAGAACTGGCGCCTAACTGTACATCCAAATCCGGGCCTAAATCTACAGTGATAGGATCAGGCTGAGAGATGGTTATAGTGGTATCTATAGAGCATCCAGCCGAATCTATCAAATTGATGAAATATTGACCAGCAAATACCTGAAGGCAAGTGTCTATCGGAAATCTGATACCATTATTAAGTTGGAAAGTATATTTATTACCTGTACCACCTGTGATAAAATCTACAGCTATACATGTTTTTCCACCATTACAAAGTGGTTGAGCCGGTGCTTTTATTTTACCAACCAAAGGTGATGCATCTGACAATTGATAACAAAACGTTGCGCTACAACCAAAATTATCTGTCACTGTAGCACAGTATCTTCCTGAGGACAATCCAATGGCTACTTCATTGTCTGTGAGAATTCCAGATTGCCAGGTGATGGTTTTTTTGCCAGGATTGCCTCCTGATACTTGCAGTCCGATTTTGCCTGCGTCTCTGTTTTTGCAGTTTAGTTCTACGGTTTTTAGTGGATCTACGGCGGGGATCATTCGTGTGGGTTGTCCCAAAGTAATCGAATCAGTATAAGCGCAGTTGTTGCTGTCTGTGATGGTGACTGTGTACACCCCTGCAGCTAGATTATTCAATTGTGATCCTGTGGTGCCATTTGCCCAATTGTAATTATATCCGATATTGGTACCGCCCAATGCTTCGACTTTCAGTGATCCGTCGGCAGAGCCGAAACATAGAGGTAGGGTTTTAACCGTTTTGGCGGTATCAATAGTCAGCCTTGGTTCGGTATCAATATTAAAAAATGTAGTGTCTGACACACAACTCCCAAGACTTCCCAACACCCAAGCCCTTCCTACACGAAAATTAGTGGCAAATTGTCCTGCTGCTCCTGTTGACCACGAAAACGAAATACCTGTCGGAGCTCCAATAATAGCTGCCTGACCCGTAGAAAGGCCAAAACAAGTGACCTTTCTTGTCTCTGGAATCGGGAAAGTGATTTTGGTAGGTTCTGTGATGATGATATTTGTATCCTTTGTGCAATTGTTGGGGTGGATGACTTTGACAGTATATGATCCTGCTTTAGCATCAAGGATGTGGTCAGTGTCTATAACTGTGAGACTGTCTTTTATTCTCCATTCATATTTATATCCTGTTGGATTGCCACTTATTGTGATAGTTGCCCTTCCATTTGACTGGAAACAAGGAGCATTTGTAATAGCAGTACTGAAGACAATAGGGGCAGGCTCAGTCACTACAATATTTTGAGCAGAGTTAGAGCATCCATCTTTATCTGATACCTCGACGCTATAGACTCCTGGTCCTATGTTGGCTACTGTTTGGGAGATGGCAACTTCTACTCCGGCAGCATTTTTCCAGGATACATTGTAAGGACCATTGGTGGGTGCGAATATATCTAAAAAAAGAGCTGCATCATTTGCAGCAAAGCAGGAGACTTGTTTGGTGACCAAAGCATTGATACTAATGGATCCTCTTGGATTTAAGGTCATCACATCAGTTTGTGAGCAACCATTGCTATCTGTCACGGTCATACCGTAGGTACCACCCGTCAGATTGGTTAGATTATTGACATTGCCAGAAGGAGGATCCCAGGTATAGTTGTAGCTGCCTGATCCACCAGTCGGATTTATGGTGATGGATCCGTCGGTCATACATGATGGTTGGAGGATGGCTTTGTTGACTGTTAATTCAGTAGGCTCATTGATGGTAAACTCCACAGTATCTCTGCAACCATTGATGTCAATGAGTCTGTATCTGTAGGTACCTTTCGTAAGTCCACCAACATTAAATGTATCCGTCCTTGTAACTCCCAAGTCAGGAAAACCTGTGACAGGAAAAAATGTATAAAAATTTGAATATGGCGAAGCAGTAATTTTTACACTTCCATCATTCAATCCATAACAAGAGATATCTGTTTTATCGAAAGTCATGTCTATTGCCCTGTCAAAAGGTATATTAGCACTGAAGAGCTCAGAAGTACAAAACAAGGAATCTCTGACTCTAAGGGTGAGATTGCCGGTAGGCATATTGTTCAATGAGGTGGGGGATGCAAATCGTATCCAGTTATTACCATTTAAAAAGTACTCATAAGGAAGTCCTGTTTTAAAAGGGGTACCACCTGATGTAGTTATGGTGATGGCCCCATCCCTTACTTGCGGTTGATTGCACGATGCACTTTTATCCACAGTGAGATTAACTCTAAGGGTATCGACCGAAAGATTGAATGATTCAACTTTTGCGCAGCCACCAAAATCAGTGATCGTAACCTTGTAATTTCCACTCTCAAGGTTTGAAATTTTATTGAAAGTATTGCCACCACTGATAAAGTTGGACCACTCATAACGGAAGGGAGTGTTGCCTTCGGTGTTTGGAATTTCGATGCTTCCGTTTTTGCGATTGAAGCAGGTAGGTGACTTGACTAGAGGAGTATCGTATGTGATGGGAAAGCTATTGGTGACCACGATGGACCCAGATGTGGCCATGAGTCCATTG
>JBATLS010000493.1:0-2113 GCA_049289435.1 Saprospiraceae bacterium
GTTGAAACCAGTGGCAATTGAAAATGGACATTGCATTCAACAATTTTATCAAATTTTGCCGCAATATAATTTTGCGAATCATCACACTTTTTTCCATATTTCTTTGACTCGGGGTCTGGTGTTCTGACCATAGGATTGGAACTATTTTTAGCAATTGGAATACAGTAGCAGGCTTAGTCGATTGGAAATAAAAACTTAATAATGGACACTCCGTGGCATTTGTTACCTGAATCCAGGAGATATCAATCACTAAAGTCTCGAAAAACGAAAACTTTAAAGCATGCATTTTAGATGTTCAATCTGCATTAAAAAAGACATGACAAACAACACCATTTAGCATTTAGACATTCTAAAAGAAGAATCCGGATTCAACCAATTACGTTCTGAAATCTTGAAGAAATATTAAAACTAATATTTACCTTTAACCTAAATAAAACAAATTAAAATGACATCACAAGCAAAAAATCCATTCACCTGGGTAGAAATTTATGTACAAGATATGCAAAGGGCTCAAAAATTCTACGAGTCTGTCTTACAAATCAAAATGACACCTATGGAAGCACCAGGCGACTTTGGTGACTTAGAAATGGTCTGTTTCCCTTGGTCACAAGAGGAAGGAAATATCAGTGGCGCACTATGCAAAACAAATGATATGAAACCTGGAGTAGGGGGCACCTTGGTATATTTCACATGCGAAGATTGTGCAATTGAAACTGCGAGAGTTGAAAAAGCAGGCGGCAAGGTATTGCAAGAAAAGTTTCAAATCGGTGAACATGGTTTTTGTTCTTTAGCTATGGACACAGAAGGAAATACTATCGGATTTCATTCTACAAAGTAGAGAATACTGTGCTTCAATTTATGGTACAATAAGTGCGAACTCAGTAATAAAATAGGGGCATCAAAGCATTTATTAAGTGATGATGCCCTACCTTGTTTTGGATTCAGTTTATAATAAAATTTGAAAACCAGATAAGTTGCATCTTCATGTAGTTTGTACTTCTCACCAGAGAGTAGTACATTTGCTATCCAAAGCACACAATATGAGTATGTCCACGTCGGCCAAACACAACCGTGCCATACTCGTTCACATTAGTTGCAATTAAGATGAACGAACAACACATCACAAAATGGCTGCTTGAAAGCGATGTATCCATACAATATCAGGTTTGGCGTGATTTATTTGGGGTTGACAATAAAAAACTTCAAAGTAAAATTGCAAATGAGGGATGGGGGTATAAATTCTTGTCCAAGCGAAATTCGGATGGTCATTGGGGTGATAGATTTTATCAACCAAAATGGATTTCTACTCATTACACGTTACTTGACCTTCGCAATTTATATCTCTCTCCCACCAATGAGATGGTACAAGAAACCATAGAACTAGTTTTACAAAAAAACAAAGCAGACGATGGTGGCATACAATTAGGACCTTCTACATCACAGCATAGCGATGTTTGTGTGAATGGTATGTTTTTGAATTACGCTGCATATTTCAAAACACCCGAAAAAAAACTTCAGTCCATCATCGACAGTATTTTAGATGAAATAATGCAAGACGGTGGCTTTAATTGTCGGACAACAAGAAGCGGAGCCAAACACAGTTCCTTGCATTCCACGATATCAGTACTCGAAGGATTTACCGAATTTCAGAAAACAGGATTCACCTATAGAAAAAAAGAAATTTCTGACGCTATCAGATCTGGTATTGAATTTATCTTGATACATCGGTTATATTTATCAGATAGAACTGGTCAAATAATTGATAAAAACTTCCTAAAGGTAACCTACCCTAGTAGGTGGCGGTATGACATTCTGCGAGCTATGGATTATTTTCAATATGCAGGTATCAGTTGGGATAATAGAATGACAGAAGCATTGACATATTTGAATAAAAAGCAAAATAAAGATGGAACATGGAATGTGCAAGCACCTCATTCTGGACAAGTGCACTTTGTCATGGAGAAAGCTGGTAAACCCAGTAAATGGGTCACATTAAAAATGTTACGTATTAAAAAACATTTTAATATTTAGACCACTCCGAAAAGTCTTTGAAGCGGATAATGTGAAAAAATCTGATTTCTACTGCGCTGACAATCAAACGTTTCCCTTTAGG
>JBATLS010000494.1:0-2024 GCA_049289435.1 Saprospiraceae bacterium
CAGGCACGCCAATGGGGGTGCTTGGAGATTTTTTGGCATCATCTATGAACCCTAATGCTACCATCGGTGAGCAATCTGCCATGTATGTCGATCTACAGGTCATACAATGGTGCAAGGAGATGATGGATTTTCCAAAAGATGCATCGGGGATGCTATTGAGTGGAGGATCTATGGCCACTACAACTGCCCTGATAGTAGCCAGAAACCACATGATTGCATTGGTGCGCAAGGAAGGTTTGCAGCGAGCATCACTCCGTCCCGTCATGTATTGCTCAGTAGAAAGCCACAGCTGTGTGATCAAGTCTGCAGAGGTGATAGGGATAGGTACTGAGGGATTGCGGATGATCAAGGTTCATCAGGACTATACCATCAATCTTTTTTTGTTGGAAGAAGCCATATTGAAGGATATCAAAAGCGGATACAATCCTTTTTGTATAGTTGCCAATGCTGGAACTGTCAATACAGGAGCGATAGATGACTTAAAAGGACTCCGAGCGTTGGCAGATAAGTATGATCTTTGGTTGCATATAGATGGCGCATTCGGTGCATTAGCAAAACTGGTGCCGGAATATAAAGAGCAATTAGCGACCATAGCGTTTGCTGATAGTGTCGCATTTGACTTGCATAAATGGTTATATATGCCTTATGAGGTGGGTTGTGTTTTGATAAGAAATAGTGAAGCCCATCGCAATGCCTTTGCCATAGCGCCAAAATATTTGCTGAACCATGAGCGGGGATTGGCGGCAGGACCTGATAGCCTCAACAATTACGGTATTGAGCTGTCGAGAGGCTTCAAAGCACTCAAGGTGTGGATGTCTATCAAGGAGCAAGGTATTAAAAAGTATGCTGATCAAATCGAAAAGAACATCCATCAGGCCAGGTATCTTGGCGCATTGGTACGGGATCAATCAGCACTGCAATTGTTGGCACCTATATCACTCAATGTGGTTTGCTACAGATACTTTAATAGAGCATTGACTCAGGAGACGTTAAATTTTGTGAATAAAGAAATAGTCATGATCTTGCAGGAAGAAGGGATAGCATCCCCGTCATCGACTATTTTGGATGGCATATATGCCATCAGAGTGGCCATCACCAACCATCGAAGCTTGCAAGAAGATTTTGATATATTGGTGACCCAAACGCTACGTATTGCACAGGAAGTGGTGCTTTCGCATAGATTGATTCTAAATTAGACTGAACTAAAGTGTCGTCAAAACCATTTCAATTTTGAAAAGTTAAATGATAGTAAAACACACAATAATATGGTAGATTTAAGTCAAAAAATGCAGGAAGCCATCAACAATCAAATTGCTTATGAAGGCTATGCTTCCAATTTTTATCTGGCACTGGCTTATTGGTGCGACGATCAGGCATTGGAAGGGTGCAAGAAGTTTTTTATGCGTCAGTCCGAAGAAGAGCGAATGCATATGCTCAAACTTTACGATTATATGAGCGAATCTGGAGTACATCCTATCACACCAGCATTTGACCAGCCACCTACGACTTACTCAGGTATCAAAGAAGTTTTTCAGAAAGTATTCGAACAAGAACGAAGTGTGACGGTATCCATACACAATCTCTTAAAATTGGCACTCGAAGAAAATGATTACAATACCCAACATTTCCTCCAGTGGTATGTGGACGAACAAAGAGAAGAAGAAGCAGTGATCCGTACCATACTCGACAGGATCAAAGTCATAGGAGAGGGTGGACAAAGTCTATACTACATAGATAAAGAAGTAGATAAAATAAATATGCAAGTGGTGCAGGCTGAAAATGCTGTTGGGGGCGAATGAAATGAGTACTGATTCCGGCATGTTATCTGTAACCTAAATGTGCTACACTCAATTGAGTGATTTTTTTAGCTGTAGTTTAATATTGAGTTGTAATCCGGCTTAAGGGGTGATATGTGGCATTTATAAAGAGAGTCCATCCTTTTTTTACTGCAAAGTCAATAGAACATATAGACACCAAAAAGTAGAGGCGCAATGCATTGCGTCTCTACTACTATCTCCCGATAG
>JBATLS010000495.1:0-6842 GCA_049289435.1 Saprospiraceae bacterium
GGACATCCTGGGTGTAGGTAAATCCTTGATTCGGATGACATTCGAGCGTTGTATCAGGCTGGTGCCTGCCGATCACGTGTTGATTGTGACCAATAAAAGGTATTTTGATTTAGTACGAGAGCACCTGCCTGAAATACCTGCACACAATATCTTGTGCGAGCCAAGTATGAATAATACTGCTCCGTGTGTGGCATATACAGCATTGCGTATCCATGCATCCGATCCTGATGCAGTATTTGCAGTGTTGCCTTCTGACCATGTCATCTTAAAAGAAGATGTATATGTGGATATACTATCTGCAGCTTTTGATTTTGCGTCAGAAAATGATGCTTTGGTGACGTTGGGCATCCAGCCAAGTCGACCAGATACTGGGTATGGGTACATCAATTATGACCATCAAATAAGTGCTACCACAAACGATCAGCAGATATACAAAGTCAAATCTTTTAAGGAGAAGCCAAATCATGATACTGCTGTGTCTTATGTGTCGGGTGGAGATTATCTGTGGAATGCGGGGATGTTCATCTGGAGTGTAGAGTCAGTATTACAATCTTTTGCTCAACATGCACCACAAATATTGTCCACGCTCTCTCAGGATACCTCAAAGTACAATACTCCTGACGAACAGCTGTACATAGATCAGGTATATCCAGACACGGAGAAGATATCGATCGACTATGCCATACTGGAGCGTGCGGACAATGTATTTACCATACCTGCGGACATAGGCTGGACAGATTTAGGTACATGGAATAGTCTTCATGCATACCTAGCGGACCCTGATGATCAAGTATCAATTGGTAAAAATATACATCTCATCGACTGCAAAGATGTGATCGTCATGTCCAATAATGACAAGACCATCGTCATCAAAGGACTGAAAGACTATATTGTGGTAGATGAGGACAATGCACTATTGATCTATCCCAAATCAGATGAGCAAGAGATCAAAGATGTAGTCAAAAAAGTAGTGTCCGAAAAGTAGCAAAAAAGAGTATGTTTAGGTACAATTTATTTTTAGCTCCCATAAGGCTTGCCTGCCAGTCAGGCAGTCCCGCCTGCTGCGAAGCTGGCAGTCCCGCCTGCTGCGAAGCGGGCAGGGATGGGCAAGCTAAAAATAAATGCACCCTCCGAATGTAAAAATGGGATACAACACAAATAATTAATATCTAACAATGTCTTATGTTTCTTAATTCAAGCATAAATAAATTTTTGAATAGTGATGCAACTATGTTGATTAAGGCAATCAAGAGCCCTAATTTGATGCACGATATTAGGGTCACAGCACAAAATGATATTAAAAGATATATTGTTGGGAAAGTAGACGGGTATGTGCCTAAGATATTTTATAATGCTAATCTTGAGATACACAAAGTAGAGTGCGATTGCAGATCATCAGATCCAAGATGTGTGCACGTGGCTCATCTGCTTATACATCTGAAAAAAATGTCTGATCATGAATTCTTGAAAGATACAAAAAAAATTGCAGTTATAAACAAAGACCAAGCCCCTATGATTGATTCTATTCTTAAGACTTATACTGACTCTGTATCTCAGAGCAGCTCATTGATATTTACCACCGTGGACTCAATAGCTCTAGCAACTTATGCAAGTCATAAGGTTAGATTTTTGCAAAAAAGACAAGGGGACGTATTCATATTCTTAACGAAGGGTAATTTGGTTAATATCGAAGTTTTCATCAAGATTCACTCAGATTATCAATTTTTGGCAGAGCTTACGCTCTTTCGGGAGGATGATACCATTATAGTAAAATCTTATCAAGTCGATTCTGTATTTCGTAGTTTTAATATTGAGAATGAAATGGTCTATTTGCTGGCCGATCAAAACATACTGAGTATTTTGACCAACAGAAATTGGTATAATTACGAAGCGGTATTAGCAGCGATGCACGAATCATCCAAAATTAGTATCTCAGATATCCGATCTTTTGTGAAGATCAGAATAGAAGACATAGCCAAATTTTCTTTGATAAAATCGGAGAAGAGTTACCTAGTAGCCAAAGAGGTTAAAACTGCTTTGGATTTTTCTCAACTCAAACCTAAAAATAGGAATGAGCAGATCAAAGAAGTATTGATAAAATCATCAAAGCAAGACTATTTATATACCAATGTCATACTATGGACCAAAGCTAATGATAAGAAAGTACTATTTTTTGAGTTGGGGAAAGCAAAACTTAATAAAGCTCAAAATAAAATAATTTCCAATTTTAAAATATGTGACCAACCCGAATATTGGACTGGCAAAGAACTCCAGTTTTATAAAACCCTTGAAAACATAACATCCCAAAACACAGAATACCATATTTTGGCACCCCAGATCGCACTATTACTCAAGTCTCATGCAGGAACTATAAGTAATATGTATCATGCTATGGATATAATTTATACACACAAATATTTACCAGAATACAATATCAATGATGTTCACCCATTCAAATTTAGTGAATCTGTTTTGGAGATATTTGTCGAAATATTAGAGTCAATGGATAAATATGTTTTGGTCAAATATTTTATGATAGACAATCAAAAACATATTTTTTATGATGAATCAGAAGAAGAAAGTACAGCACTACTTGCAAAAAATATTTTGAGCCAACAAAAGCTCAATAGTCCATTTAATATGTTGCTAGCCCAATTGCCAAAGTATAATTATGACAAGAAATACCGACACTATGGCTACAATGACGAATATGACGATGACAACTACTATGATGACGATGATGATGAAGACTATGAAGACTATGATGACGATTATGACGATTATGATGAAGATGATGACATAAATACTGAGCCCACAAGTGAAAATACTTCAAATGGCACAGTGACCAAAGACTCGGTCAAGGATGATGATGCGCCATCCATTTTGG
Source organism: Saprospiraceae bacterium (assembly GCA_049289435.1). GTDB lineage: Bacteria > Bacteroidota > Bacteroidia > Chitinophagales > Saprospiraceae > OLB9. The sequence continues at coordinate 2,888 of JBATLS010000495.1, forward strand.
ACTATATAACATCGACTGGCTTTGCAAGAGATGCTTTTTTTATCACCACTCGATATCACTATATGAACTCGGGCTTTTGTCTGTACAATGATCAGGGATATGTGTACGCCAACCCAAGTACAGCACTTTTGCATAAAAAAATCTCAGCCTTTCAGATATTTGATAAGACCAAAGAAAATCTGGAAGCCGTATTACATGCTCTGGAGGGAATCATAGATGTCACCTTGCCTGAGTCGATGCATGTAGAAGTAGTAGAGCTACACTCGCCCGCATACGAACTTTATTTGTCAGAAAGCGAAGATTATATTCAGTTCAAGCCTGTCATCAGATATCAGGACGACATCGAAATAGTATTGCCTGTAGAGTCTTACAGTATATATCAGTCCGAAAATGAAGCTTTGGTAAGATATGACGTTTTGCCGGATGATGTGGATGTTTTCATACGATTTTTGGACGAAGCTCATCCAGCACTCAAAGATGGCAAAGATCAATTGGGTCAATACTATTTACATATCAATATCTTATTGGAAAATGTTTGGTTTTTAGATTTTTTTGAGCGGTGTCGGGAGCATAAAATCTCCATCTTCGGACAAGAAAATCTATCCAAATTTAAATTTAACCCTCATAAAGCGCAAATAAAGGTAGGTATATCTTCAGGTATTGATTGGTTTGATGTAAATGTGGATATCAAATACGGAAAACACAAAGTGCATTTGAAATCTTGGATAGATGCCGTAAAACAAAATCAAAAATTTATCCAATTGTCTGATGGAAGTCTAGGCTTACTGCCTACCGAGTGGGTAGAAAAGCTAAAAACACTATCTAAAATCACAAAAAAAGAAGGGGAAAAACTGGTGATAAACAAGTATAATTTTTCACTGTTGGACCTTCATTTTGATAGTGAAATAGACGCAAAATTACGTAAGGAGATAAATAAAAAAGTAAAGCTGCTTCAGGATTTTGATGGTAATAAAAAATATCCTTTACCTCAGGCGCTCAAAGCAGAGCTGAGGCCATATCAAAAGGAGGGGTATCAGTGGCTAAAAGCATTGGATGAATTGAATTTTGGCGGATGCCTCGCAGATGATATGGGGTTAGGTAAGACGGTACAGGTATTGTCATTTTTTGCAGATCAAGCTGAAAAAAATGCAGGTTCAAGTTTGGTCATAGTACCTAAGAGCCTCTTGTTTAACTGGGATGCCGAAATTAATAAATTCTGCCCTTCCCTAAATTTTATCATACATCATGGTAGTGGACGTAGGCAGGATGCTAGTGATTTTGCATCGTTTCATTTAGTGATTACGACTTATGATACTGCTACATCGGATATAGAATGGTTGAAAGATGTAAAATTTCATTACATCGTACTGGACGAATCGCAAGCCATCAAAAACCCAGGCTCTCAAAGATACAAAGCTATGAGACTGCTTCAAGCCACCAATCGCATGGTCATGACTGGCACACCTATCGAAAACAATACATTCGATTTATTTGCACAATTCAGTTTTATCAATCCCGGTATCTTTGGCTCTGCCAATAATTTTAGAGAAGAATTTGCCATTCCGATAGATAAACATAAGGACGAACAATCATCACTCCTCCTTCATAAGATGGTCAAACCCTTTTTGCTCCGGCGCACCAAGGGACAAGTTGCTACAGATCTCCCCGAAAGAATAGAAAATATCATCTATTGTGAGATGGGATCAGCACAAAGAATGTATTATGATGCTATGAAAAACGAAATCAGGCAGGAATTATTAGCAACAGAGGGCAATGGGGACTTCAGTAAATCCAAGCTCAAGGTCATCGAAGGGCTCTTGAGACTGCGCCAGATTTGTAATTCGCCCAAACTCATCAATCCAAGTATCGTTAACGACAAAAATATTTCAGTCAAGATCGATACGCTTATGGATATTATCGAAAATGAACTTGGAGATCATAATGCGCTCATTTTTTCGCAGTTTACAAGTATGCTTGCCTTGATCAAAAATACTCTTGACAGTAAACGAATGAGATACGCTTATCTCGACGGTAGTACAAATAACAGAAAAGCAGCCGTTCAAGAATTTGAAGATAATGATGATATCAAGTTGTTTTTGATCAGTCTCAAAGCCGGCAATACTGGTCTCAATCTCACAAAAGCAGACTATGTGTATATCATAGATCCATGGTGGAATCCAGCAGTAGAAGCTCAGGCCATAGATAGGACGCACCGTATAGGCCAGACAAAAAATGTCTTTGCCTACAAGCTGGTTTGTAAAGACACCATTGAAGAAAAAATCATACAACTACAGATGAATAAAAAAAGCCTTTCGGAGTCTATCATCAGTACAGATGAAAATGTATTCAATTCTCTCAACAAAGATGAGTTATTAGATTTGTTTAAGTAATGCATTTTAGAATCAAATCATTATAACTTAATTTCTTTTGACTATAAATATTTTAGTTTATGGTATTTACTTTGTTTTGTTTAATTGACAGGTTATCAAAGTATTACGTTATGAATATTTGCAATTTGGAGTATGAATATCTGTAATATATGATATGAATATTTGCATTTTAAGTTATGAATATTTGCAATTTAGAGTATGAATATTTACAAAATGTGTTATGAATATTTGCATTTTAGAGTATGAATATCTGTAATTTAGAGTATGAATATTTGCAATTTAAGTTATGAATATTTGCAATTTAATAGAATTGATTTATTGATATGAAAAAAATCCGACAGGCAGACCCCACACTCCAGATGAATGTCATCTACAACGGCAGAGAAAATATGAAAATGTCCGAAGTACACATCATTGACTGGCGGGAGATGCATAGTTTTAATCATTGACAGATGCGCATATTAATATCTACATCACAAAACCATCAGATTGGCCGCTAAAAAAACGATAGCACTGGTTGCAAATTCCACGTGGAATATCTATAATTTCAGACTCAATCTTATCGATAAGTTTATAGCTGAAGGTATGGAAGTAGTGGTCATTGCGCCAGTGGATGAGTATATCACCTATAAGGAAAAATATCCTATGGTCAGGCACTATGGCCTTAGGATGCTTGATCGGGATGGTCTCAATCCTATTAAAGATATGCTGTTGGTGCTTGAGTTGGTCAGAAGATATCGTAAAGTTAAACCGGATATTATACTTCATTTCACTAATAAGCCCAACATTTATGGTGCAATAGCTTCTAAGTTGGCTGGTATCAAATCTATAGCGGTGGTTACAGGATTGGGTTATGCCTTTATCCACAAGGGATTTGTCAGGATGATGATGACCTGGTTGTATAAACTTACGGCTAGTCAACACAGTAAGTTTATTTTTGAGAATATTGAAGATAGAGATCTTTTTGCTCAGTTAAATATTGTTAGTAAAAATCGATCCGTTTCAGTCAAAGGTTGTGGGGTTAATACTACATGGTTTTGTCCCTTTCCGAATGGCAAAGTTAGGGAGAAAACGGTTTTTACTTTTATTGGTAGATTGTTGTATGATAAAGGTATCAGAGAGTTTGTGGAGGCAGCCAAGATCATCAAATCCAAAAGGAATGATGTCGATTTTTGGATCGTAGGAGAGCTTGATGCAGAAAATCCTGCAACAGTAGATAAAGAGGACCTTATACAATGGGTAGAAAATGACATCGTGCTTTACCATGGTTTTTTGAAAGATGTACGGCCAGTAATATCTGAATCAGACTGTATAGTATTGCCATCGTACAGGGAAGCTATTCCAAGGTCAATTACAGAAGCCATGGCCATGAGTAAACCTGTAATCACTTCAGAGACAGCGGGATGCAGAGAAGCAGTAGATGTTGGATCAAATGGATACTTGGTCAAAATAAAAGATCCCGAATCAATAGTAAAGGCTATGGAATCATTTTTGGACATCCCATATGAAGGCAGGGTAAAAATGGGTGAAGCTGGTAGAGAAAAAGCTTTTAGAGAATTTGATGA
>JBATLS010000496.1:0-8140 GCA_049289435.1 Saprospiraceae bacterium
ATTAGCCATTTATTTTTGGCTAAAGCCAAATAATATTTGCATTTATTGTCCACTGGCTAAAGCCAATGGCAATTGAATTTGATATTTTCAACGCAAATATAATTGCGAGAAGTCTGGTATTCTGAAGTTATAATTGTAAAAAAACTATCAAGATTCTCCTTCTTCTCTGAAAGGGCTTCTGATTAAAAAATCGGCAGATGGCTTGACCAGTCCAAGGATACTCTCAACGGTTTTGTTGAGGACTGCATTGGAGTGTTTGAGATACAAGTACATTTCTTTTGGCACAGCACCCACAGTTGATTTTATTTCTACTGCGGTTCTGGACAGATCGATGATCCTGACTTTTTTTTGGATACCTTCTCTGATGAGATCATAAAGCATATTGAGGTACAATTGGCTACGATTGTTTTCTTCGGGGTCATATCCCAAAAAATGAGCGTCTAGTACATCATAATTTAATATACTAGTATAAAAAGCCACCATCCTGCCACCCTCGATATAGACTGTGAATGTCAGTTGGTCGCCTAATGCCTTTTTAAGATTTTCAAAATAATATTTGTGTAGTACAAATGCATTGAAGTCAGCTTGGTCAGATATGTTTTTATACAACGAATGAATGATATCTCTGTGTTTGGCAATATCTTCGTGGTCAAATTCTATTTTTACAATCCGTTGACATTTTTGCATTGCCTTGCGTGCTCTGACCCTATATTTTGATTTCAGTGCCCCCAGATAATCATCAAATGTTTGCCAGCTTGAGTCCATATCCAAGATCATCTTCGGCTGTACAGTAAATTTTGTAAATCCTTCATAAAATGTTTCATCTGCTGGATTATCCACGCTAAAAAAATCTTTGACCAGGATGAGTCCCTGATTTTTGCCTTGCGATTGGAGAAATCCCGCCAATTTATCAATGGCTTTTTTGACCAGCACAAACTGATCTTCTCTGGATATTTTTTCTTTAAAATAAAACCCATACTTGCCTGTCAGCAACAGATTGCCACATATGATGGTTTCAAAATTTATGGCAGATACCAACGCTTGTTTAAAAGGATCGGTGACAATAGAAAATTTACCATTAGAAGATTTGGGCGACCTTAGATTTTCTTTTAACCTGACATACTTCGATTGAAAATAGACTATTCCTACAGGCTCTCCCTGATCTTTGACGAGTCCGTAATAAGGTATAATGCCTGTCGCTGGAAACTTTTCAACACACCTTAGAAACTCCGCTCCGAAGAATATGTCATGTGCCATGGATACAAAAGACCAATCTTCTACCACGTCGTCAATGCTATCAAATATCTCTATCGAATAGTTTTCATCATCAGTAGATGAATTGGTGTTATATTTATTGCAGAATGTTTTTGTAAGGATTGTCATTTGACCAGATCAGAGATGTTTGATTCATATTAATACCAAAATATCTGTTTTTGTTTTTAGAATAAGATATAACCCCGATTTTGATAGACGAATACAAAGACAAAAGACAATTAATATGGTCGAACCTGTGGCATCTCCTAAGGTGATAAAATGATTGGTGATAAAGGATTTTACCAAATAACATCAATGATCTGCTAAAGAGCAACAGCATAGTATATCCAAATTCATACAATTCACTTTAACACATCACCATCATTAAACATCATTACGTTGCCATTGACTACTAGCTTTGTCGCTTTCGGGAATACAATGGAGAATACTTTTTTAAAATGGGCATTGGCAAAAGCTAATTCTTCAGACGTGTAGCCTATGTGGTTGAACATCACTATCCCATTTTTGGATAATATTTTAGTCAGTGCCTTGAGAAACTCATGAGAAAGAAAGATCTCAGGAATCTTATTATCGATAAATATATCCATACATATCAAGTCGTACTTTTCACTAGTCTGATGTACAAAATGGTATGCATCTGCTTTGACAAGTGATATCTCTGATGAAAGATCATTGATCACATATTGGGAAGCGAGTCGTATGACGCTCTCATCTATTTCTATGCCTGTGTAGTTATATTTTTTACCAAATACTTTTTCAAGCATAAATGGAATACTTCCTAATCCGAATCCAAGAAGCAATACGTCATTTAAGTCTTTATCACCAAGTTTCATCTTTTCGAAACTTAGTCTGAAATTATGATATTTATCTCCGTAGGAGTAGATGGCATTAGCTGTACAAAGTTGATACCTACCTTTTACCAGCCATAGATCCAGTTGTTTATTGTACTGTGAAGGGATCGTTTCTATGTGCACATCTTTCAAGTAACTCCACCATTTCTGAAAAAACCCGTTAGCCATCTTTAATTTTTTATGCTCAATTCAATTCTGATACTGTCAGGGAATCCAATGCCATTAATATTTTTTGGATTCCGTCTTTGATTTGGTTTTCGTCGATGATCAATGGGGGTGCTATCCTAAAAGATTGATTGTCGAAGAGAAAATAATCCACCAAAACACCGTTGGAAATGATAGCATCTATAGCAGGAGTTAAGTATTCGGGTGATTTCAGTTGTACAGCCATCATGAGTCCTGAAGATCTTACTTCGCTGATCAGTGGATGCTTGAGTAGCGAGTGCAATAATTTTTCTTTGTCGAGAATGGATGAAATATAATCTTTTGATATCAATACCCTCAATGTCGCCAATGCTGCTGACACGCAGACTGGGTGTCCTCCAAATGTAGTGATATGACCCAAAGACGGATTGCGGGCCAAATGCATCATCAGGGACTTTGGTGCTACCAATGCTCCGATAGGCATGCCACCACCCATACCTTTAGCTATCAATAGAATGTCTGGAATAATCTCATATTTTTGATGAGCAAACAGATATCCCGTCCGACCGAATCCGGTTTGTATTTCGTCTAGTATGAGCAAAGTACCCGTTTCATTGCATTTGGTACGCAATTTTTGCAGATAATCATCTTTGGGCAATATGATGCCCCCTTCCGCTTGGACGGGTTCTGAAATAACACATGCAGTCCGCTCAGTAATATTGTCCAAATCTTTAGGGTCATTAAATCTAATATGCCCCACATGGGGGATGGTAGGAAAATATTGTCTTGAAAATTCATAGTCACTCCTTAGACTTTCGGCAGCTATGGTGCTCCCATGATACGCCCCCGCACAAGAAATGATTTCAGATCTTCCGGTAGCCTTTCTGGCCAGTTTGAGTGCAGCTTCTACTGCTTCACTACCGCTGTTGACAAAATAGGTCGAATCCAATCCGTTGCCTAAGGTTTGGCTCAATAGCCTTGCGTATTCTACTTGTGGACGTTGAATGTGCTCGCCATATACCATCGTATGCATGTATGTTTCTGCCTGGGATTTGACCGCTTCCACTACTTCAGGATAACAATGACCCAATGAGCTGACTGCTATCCCAGAGTTGAAATCAAGATATTTTTTACCATCCATACCATAGATATACATGCCACTGGCACGACTGACTTCGAGGCACATCGCCATTTCGCTTGTTTGGGCTACATGATCCAGAAACATCCTTCTGATGGCAGACATAAGTTGATTTTGGGGTAAAATTAATATTTTTTGAGTGAAATGATAAAATGTGGGGCAATCACATAGACCATCAGGTCAAATCATAAATAGAACTTGTTAGTATTTGTGTTTTTAAAATCTGCCCCAATAACCCCAAAAAGCAGTATGTGGCAATCGGAATACATATATTTAGGTTTAAAAATAAGCCAACATTTAAAAACCATTGCAACAACTTGTATATTTGCCCTTTCGAGTTGAAAAGATATCAATTAATATTTTTACCACGCTAATGACTTCCGCAGAAATACGACAAAAATTCCTGGATTTTTTTGCTTCCAAAAATCATAAAATCGTAGCATCTGCTCCGATAGTGATCAAAAATGACCCTACATTGATGTTTACCAATGCAGGGATGAACCAATTTAAAGATTATTTTCTGGGAGATAAAAAGCCGGATAATCCCAGAATAGCAGATACACAAAAGTGTCTGCGTGTGAGCGGCAAACACAATGATCTCGAAGAAGTAGGCGTAGATACGTACCATCATACGATGTTTGAGATGTTGGGCAACTGGAGTATTGGCGATTACTTTAAGGCTGAAGCCATTGCCTGGAGTTGGGAACTACTTACCGAAGTATATAAGTTGCCCAAAGACAGATTGTATGTTTCTGTGTTTGAAGGAGATGAAAAGGAAAACCTGCCCCCATCGAGTATTGCTCTTAGAGAATGGTCAAAAATTGTTCCTCAGGATCATATCATTTATGGAAACAAAAAGGACAATTTCTGGGAGATGGGAGACACGGGCCCTTGTGGTCCTTGCAGCGAAATACATATCGATTTACGACCAGATGATGAACGCAGCTTAGTTCATGGAAAAGACCTGGTCAACAACGATCATCCCCAAGTCATAGAGATATGGAACAATGTATTCATACAGTATAATCGAAAAGCAGATGGTAGTCTTGAACAACTTCCTGCCATGCACGTGGATACAGGGATGGGATTCGAGCGATTGGTACGTGCTATACAAAATAAGAGTAGCAATTATGATACAGACGTATTTACGGGTACTATTTCAGAAGTGGAGAAGATCACGGGTAAAAAATATGAATTCAGTGATACTAAAAGCGATGTAGCATTCAGAGTATTGGCTGATCATATCAGAGCTATATCATTTACTATAGCAGATGGCCAGTTGCCGAGCAATAACGGTGCAGGGTACGTCATCAGACGAATACTCAGGCGAGCCGTCAGATATTATTATTCATACCTGGATTACAAACAGCCATTATTACATCAACTGGTCTCAGTGCTTGCCAAGCAATTTGAATTTGTATTTCCTGAATTGTATCTCCAAAAGTCCTTTGTAGAGAAAGTCATCAAAGAAGAAGAAAAATCTTTCCTTAAAACGTTGGAAAGTGGTTTGAGACGTATAGATGAAGTGAAAGTAGAGGATGGAACGATAGACGGAAAGGATGTTTTTGAGTTGTATGATACTTATGGATTTCCTGTGGATCTCACTAGGTTGATCGCCGACGAAAGAGGATGGAAGGTAGATGAAGCTGGATTTTCAATCTCGCTCAATGCTCAAAAAGAAAGATCAAGAGCAGATGCTAAGAGAGAAACCGGGGATTGGGTCATGGTTGCAGAAAATGAAGTGCCAGTTTTTGTGGGTTATGATGAGTTGGTGGTAGAAAATAGCAAGATCATCAGGTATCGGGTATTGAAGCAAAAGGACGAAACATATTACCAGCTCGTATTATCAAAGACACCTTTTTACCCAGAAGGTGGAGGTCAGGTAGGAGATACTGGGTTTTTGACCGTCGATGGTGAAGTGATCAAAGTATTGGATACTAAAAAAGAAAACGACCTGATCATACACATCATTGACAGGATACCAGAAAGTCTGGAAGCGGTTATATATTGTGAAGTCGATGCTACCAAAAGATTGCTCACCGAAAACAATCATACCGCGACCCATCTGCTGCATGCGGCCATGAGAGAAGTATTAGGGACTCATGTACACCAAAAAGGGTCTTTGGTCAAAGATGAATATTTGAGATTTGATGTATCGCACTATCAAAAGATGACCCTTCAGGAGCTAAGTCAGATTGAAAAAATTGTGAATCAAAAAATAAGAGAAAATATCCCTCTCGAAGAGGCGAGATTACTACCCATAGCTCAGGCACAAGAAGCGGGAGCTATGATGCTCTTTGGAGAGAAATATGGAGATCATGTGAGGATGATTACCTTTGATGGATCATTTTCCAGAGAACTCTGTGGTGGTTGCCATGCGAAAGCAACAGGCCAATTGGGCTATTTCAAAATACTTTCTGAAAGTGGCATCGCTGCCGGAGTGAGGAGAATAGAAGCCATCACAGCAGATAAAGCTGAAGAATATATCAATCAGCAATCCAACGAACTATTGGCCATACAGTCATTTTTCAAAAACAATATAAATACAGCTAAGAATATTTCCGACCTGCAAGAGGAGAATAAAGTCCTGACCAAAGAAATTGAGAAATTGAGAGTCATTCAGGCCGCTTCTCTTAAAGATCATTTGGTCGCTCAGGCAGTGGAAAAGGATGGCATAAAAATTTTAGCCACCAAACTTAAAGATATAGATGGAAAGTCTGCCAAAACGCTGGCTACCAATATCCAGACAACTTTGGGTGATTCAGTAGTGTTATTTGGACTCGAGGATCAAGGCAAAGCCAGCATCATGCTGAGTATATCTGAAGCATTGACCAAATCAAAAGGATGGCATGCAGGTAATATTATAAAGGCTTTAGCAGTAGAGATCAATGGTGGCGGTGGTGGACAGGCTTTTTTTGCTACTGCAGGAGGTACTGACGCAGATGGATTGGATAAGGTTTTATTGAGATTGGATGAATATTTGAATTAAAATCGTTAATGATTAATGTTGAATTTTGAATGATAAATTTTGAATGTGTTAGTCAAAAGCATTTAAACCTATAAACATATCAACAGTTAAACAAATAAACGAATAAACAAAATATAAAATGAGTGAATTAAAGTGGAGTTACAATGAATTTTTAGCGTTTTTATTGATATACATCGCCAATGTCGATATGGATTTTGCGCAAGAAGAAAAGGATTTGATCATAAAATTCGTGGGGGAGAAGACCTTTCAGAAAATGGTCATTGAATTTGACAAAGTAAGTGATTACGGGGCATATCAGTCAATACTTGATTACAAAGGCGTATATTACCCAACACCAGAGCGAAAGGAAGAGATCATAGATAAAATGAAAGATTTATTTCATGCAGATGCCGAATTCAATATCATGGAGAAGGAATTGCTCCATTTTATGGAAAAAATGATGTAAGCATATGGAATTAAATTTAAGAGATGCGCTGTTTGTCGTCACAGGGTCCACTAGTGGATTTGGCAAATCTATAGCTGAGCAATTGATCCGTGAAGGAGCGCAAGTCATTATCAATGCCAGGGGAGAAGAAAAACTGGAACAATTGCATGAGCTATATCCAGACCAAACCGAGATGTTGGCTGGAGACATCACCTCAGATGCAGTCATCTCAGAGCTGTTGAGGATGGTGTACGGTCGAGAACTGAATGGGATCGTCATCAATGCAGGAGGGCCGCCAGCCAAATCATTTATTCATACTGAGATCACAGATTGGGACAATGCTTATGAAAAGATATTGCGCTGGAAGGTCAAGCTTACACAGGAATTGATGGAGAAATTTCAGGATCAAAAATACGGGAGAATTTTATACATCGAGAGTGCAGCCGTCAAGCAGCCCATCGAAAATCTGATCTTAAGCAATTCATTAAGGATGGCCGTGGTTGGCTTTGTCAAGACACTTTCTCAAGAGGTTGCTCATCAGGGGGTGACGCTCAATATTTTGGCACCGGGATATCATGCCACTCCAGCTATGGAACGACTTTTTGCCAACAAATCGATGTTGCTTGGCATCTCACCAGCGGATGCCCGCAAAGAATTCGAAAAAGAAACCAAAGTGGGGCATCTGGGCAATCCCGACGATTTTGCGTCATTGGCAGTTTGGTTATTGTCATCCCATTCAAAATTTATCACAGGACAAACCATCAGTGTAGATGGAGGATTGATCAAAGGCAGTCTGTAAAGCAAGCATTGATGAACTGCTGCGCCTAGCCTTATCACAAAGCTTATGAAGCAAAAGATATATGCCGTAGTTGATATAGAGACCACAGGTGGGATGGCCAAAAGAGACCGAATCACCGAAATCGCTATTGTCCTATATGATGGTAGAGAAATCATAGACAGATACGAAACATTGATCCAGCCAGATAGATCTATACCATATGAAATCACTCGCATCACTGGTATCGATGATGCGATGGTGGCGGATGCTCCCCGATTTTATGAGGTGGCAAAAAAAGTGGTGGAAATGACAGACAATACCATCTTTGTAGCACACAATGTCAGATTTGATTATAGTTTTATAAAGGAAGAGTTTGCCACCCTTGGATATACATTTACCCGACGGCAACTTTGCACAGTAGTCTTGAGTCGAAAAGCTTTTCCGGGATTGAAGTCATATAGCCTGGGCAATCTCATCAAACATTTTGATATCAAAGTCCAAAATAGGCACAGAGCCATGGATGACGTACTTGCTACGGTCG
>JBATLS010000497.1:0-1716 GCA_049289435.1 Saprospiraceae bacterium
TTTTGCAATTTAATTTCTTTTGACTATAAAATAGTTATTCCATTTCAAGTTTAGACTTTTGCTTTATTCGGAGATTTGTACTTTTGCAATACCCGCAGTGATACAATATTTTGTAGCAGCTACTGTAATAAAGTACGGAGCTATGATCACACCTAAAAAAGGAATCAGTAGCAGTAAAACAAATAAACTGCCCAAAGTAATGGCTGCCCATTTGTGTTTATAAACCATAGAAACCGTATCCGACATATTCAGATGCCTCTCAAAATAGTAATCCATCACCCCAAAACCTATAAAGTAAGCTTGGGTTAAAAAAAGCAAAGGAATGGTTAGGAAATTTAGTCCGGGTATAAAGCCTCCGATGAATAAAAGTATGGTCGCAAACAATTCTTTGATTAAATTTCGCATGTTGATCCGAATGCTTCTCGCCAATGCATAAGTCCAACGCATATTTGATGGTGAACTTATGCCAATCATATTTTTTTCTGTTTTTTCAGAAACCAAACTCAATAAAGGGGAAAGTAATATAAGCAGTAGATATTTCATGACCATCCAAAGGATGACTATTCCGACCAGACTGATCAACCATGTAAATATGATAGAATTTTGCATCCACTCCCACTGTATTTGATTGGAGATCCAAGTGCCTAAATGACCAGCACCCATCCATATCATCCATATAAGTACTATCGAAAGCAATAAAGTGATCAATCCAGAGTATAAAATAAATCTAAATGACCCAGAATTGCCACGCAGAGCCGATGAAAAAAAAGCGGATAATACAGAAGTAACTTGTGTCAGCATATCAAAAAGGCCCGTATTTGAGTGGGATACTACATGCCAAAAACACCAAAGCTAACACAAGTATCATGATAAAAAATGGAAAAATAAATCTAAGCCAACGATCAAATGGAACCCGACACATAGCAAGCATAGCAACCAGCCCACCCAGCGACGGATTGATGAGATTGGACACCCCATCACCTATCTGAAAAGCAAGTACAGTGGATTGTCTGGTCATGCCTATGACCTCACCTACAGGTATCATCACTGGTAAAGTAGCCAATGCCTGACCACTCCCAGATGGAATGATAAAATTCATACATGTCTGTGCCACTGCCATTCCCATCGCCGAAACAAATACCGGCAGTCCCATCAACGCTGAGGATAAGGTGTAAGCGATGGTGTCACTAATGTTGCCCATATCAAGTGCTACTTTGATCGAAGTCGCCATACCCACCATAAATGCCCCAGGAGCAACCACGGCCACTGATTTCAAAATAATCTCACCAAATTGTTGTCCATTATTCTTATTAATCAATCCGATGACTATAGCCAACATACAAAATATGGCAGAAATCTGATTGATAAACCAATGAAGTTCATACGCTCCGTACAGGATCACGAGCACGGCTACAAGAAACGACATCATCACCATTTTATCCTTTGCAGACATCTTGTACTCATCCAGTGGTTTAGAAAGTGTAAACCCATGAGTATCCAAGCCATCAGACAAACCATTAGTAATATTGGCTGTGATGGACTTAAAGTACTTAATGTTATACCATGCTAATAATGATAGCCCCGTCATACATATGATGCTGCGATATAATGAGCCTGAAAAAAGGGGAAGTTCTGCTATTCTATGACCTGTACCTACGGTATATGGGTTGACCGGAGACAAACCAAATCCCACGGTAATAGCACCCACCGATATAC
>JBATLS010000498.1:0-10169 GCA_049289435.1 Saprospiraceae bacterium
GCACCTGTATATGAAAAGGCATCCATCGATGAGTTTTATCTCGATCTGACTGGTATGGACAAACATTTCGGTTGCTTCAAGTGGTCAGCAGAGCTGCGCCAGAAGGTCATCAAAGAGTCGGGACTACCCATCTCTTTCGGCCTGTCTGTCAATAAAACCGTCTCTAAAGTAGGTACCGGAGAAGCAAAACCCAATGGTACCAAACACATCCCCAATGGTACAGAGAAAGGCTTCTTAGCACCACTGCCTGTAGGAAAGATACCAGGCGTAGGTGATCAGACGCACAAGAAGCTCAACTTCATGGGCGTACGTACCATAGAGACGCTCAGTCAGATACCTATCCGATTGCTCGAGAGAGAATTTGGTAAACCGGGGCGTAGCCTTTGGGAAAAGGCCAATGCCATCGACCATACGCCCATCGTCCCGTACCATGAGCAGAAATCCATGTCCAAGGAGCGCACCTTTATGGAAGATACCCTCGATATCACCATGATGAAGCATCTACTGCTAGATATGGCGGACAAGCTATCCTTTGAACTCCGTGCTTCTGGCAAACTGGCATCGACCATCACCGTCAAGATCCGGTATGCAGACTTCAATACCTATACCAAACAAAAAAACATCTCCTACACAGCCAACGATCGGCTCCTTGGTCAACATGTGCTCGACATCTTCGACCGACTATTCGAGCGCCGCCAGCTCATCCGCCTCATAGGTGTCAAGTACAGTGGCCTCGTACAGGGCAACTATCAGATCAATCTATTTGACGATACGATGGAGCACATCCACCTCATGCAGCAGATGGACCGGATACGGAGGCGGTTTGGCGCAGATGCGATCATGAGGGCTAGTGGGCTGGTGAGGAAGCGAAAGTAGTAGGGTGGATGTGGATGCACCGCGAAACTTATCTCCAATGATCTTTGTTTTGAATAGATAAAATGTAATTTTGTAGTAATTAATTGAATAAGCGTATGCATGTTAAAAGTATGGTCGAATTTAAGCATGATATTGATGCAACACTCGATAGTATTTCAGACACGGACGATACTGTAATCATTAATAGGCCAGACAATAAAGATATTGTTTTGATTTCGTTGAAAGCTTATAATGGTCTTCAAGAGACATTGTACCTTATGTCTTCTCCAAAAAACAGAGAGCGACTGGATCATGCTATTAGCGACATCAATAGTAAAATAAATTTGGTGCAAAATGATTTGTCCTTGTGAGAATGCTCATGTGGCATACTTCGTCGTGGGAAGATTATCTATACTGGCAAGAGAACGATAGAGATATTGTAAAGAAAATCAACTCCTTACTTAAAGACACGCTTAGGAATCCTTTTTCAGGCCTGGGCAAACCAGAGCCATTAGTAGGCAACTATAAAGGTTTTTGGTCTAGGCGCATTAATCAAGAACATAGATTGATATACAAAATCGAAGATCAAAGGATCATCGTAGCTTCGTGCAGATTTCATTACTAACTTTGGTTTCTTCAGTGCAGATGCGATCGTGCGTGCGAGTGGGTTCGTGAAGGCGAAGGTGATGCGGGGTAAGTTGCCGGTGGATGGAGGGTGATTACCATATTATCAGAGTGAAATACTATATGGGAACTTTATGTTTTACCAGATTGTTTAAAGCATGAATTACTTACAAAACGTACTTTTATGAAGGTCGTATTAGATATAAAAGATGATGCTCACGCCATAGAATTTATAGATATGTTAGAAAAGCTAGACTATATAGACGTGATGATGCAAATAAAAGACAAAAAAACGAGTCAATTTATATCTGATCTATCAGAATCATTTGATAATGTAAGAAAATACGAGCAGGGCAAAAAACAATTAAAATCTGCCAAAGATGTATTGAATGAGCTTTGATGTAATAGCTACAGAACCATTTGAGAGAAAACTAAAGCAACTTGCCAAAAAATATGTTTCACTACCTAAAGATTTAGCATCCTTCATTGATGATTTGGCTGATAACCCCCAAATGGGCACTTCGATTGGAAAGAATTGTTACAAAATCAGGATCGTCATTTCTTCCAAAGGACAGGGGAAAAGAAGTGGAGCGATAGTGATAACTTATGTCAGAATCACTAAAAAGCGTATATTTTTACTCGATATTTATGATAAATCAGAAAATATAAATATTTTGGATAAAGAGCTAAAACTTCTTATACAGCTACTTGGTTCTGAATAATATAGCCGTATTAATAAAACAAAGCAATTGCTTCAGTGTTACCCATCATGTGTGAGAGTGGACAGGTAAAAGCGAAGGTGCTTAGGGATCAATTGCCGCCGGATGGTGGGGTGAGAAATTTGAGTTAAAACCTATTACTAAATGATTTAATAAAAAAATATGGCACGACCAAAAAACAAAGAGGAGCTGCTTCACTTAAGCAAACAAAACTTTGATAAGCTGATCAATGCAATCGAAGCAATGGATAAGGACGAACAGGAAATGGAGTTTCCTTCAGGTACTATGAACCGCAATATCCGAGACGTATTAATGCACCTACATCATTGGCATTTGTTGATGATGGAATGGTACAGTACTGGTATGGCAGGTGAGAAACCAGCAATGCCAGCCAAAGGCTACACATGGAAGACTACACCAGAACTTAACAAGTGGATTTGGGAAAAATACAGACAAACAAGTCTTGGTGAAGCAAAAAAAAGTGTAAAAGAGAGTTTTCAACAAGTCAGACAGCTAATCGAAAAGCATTCTGACGAAGAACTATTTGAAAAGAAAAGATACAAATGGACGGGTACGACTTCTCTTGGTTCTTACCTTGTTTCGGCGACTTCAAGTCATTATGACTGGGCATTCAAGCTAATAAAAAAAGCAAAGAAGTAAAAAACGATGCTTATTAGTGCTACATCGATATCTGATTCTTTTTTTACAAAGTAGCTCTTCTAAATTGAATCCCTGTATTAAAAAAATTGAGTCTTTTTGTTTTAGCAATACGCATAAAACTATGAAATATGAGTCTTCTGTCAATAAGAAAGAGATTATTTTAGATATTAAGTCGCAATATCTCTTGCTTTACCTTAAGATTTATCTAAAAAAATTAACCTAATATCCCTAACTTCGCCCCGTATCCACCACAGTTTTACATTGGCTAATAACAACAACCCTGCATCGCTCTCTTCTCTCAACAAACAGCAAAAGGCCGCTGTAACAGCTGAAGATAAGCGGGTGATTGTTATCGCTGGGGCCGGATCCGGCAAAACACAGACCCTTCTTCAGAAAATCCTATATCTCATCAATGAAAAGAATATAAAGCCTTCTGAGATTCTCGCCATCACTTTTACCAAAAATGCGGCCAATGAAATGATAGATCGCCTCATCCTTTCGATAGATTTCGATGGTCATTACAAAGATATACTCCAAAATAAAAAGCTGTCCGAGAGTACCAAACATACACATCGTAGAAATCAAATCGCAAAAACTGGTTGGATTCGCAATCTGACCATACGAACTTTTCACAGTCTTTGCTACAGTATCCTTAGGACATATGGCGTCAGCGAATTTGACAATAAATTTAAAATCATCACCGATACTGGGTATTTGGATGAGGAGATGTCTTCTATCACCGCTTCAGAGACCACATATACCGCTTTGCACAAAGTTCTGATCGACTGCTGTAGTGAAAAGGATTATCTCATACAGTTGAAGCGATATGTACTTGACTATCTGGTGGACAAACTACACTTGCCGCAACGCTCAGCATTGGCATTGAGCAGTGATAATAAGATTTACACTTCACTCAATGGGACCAAGGTCAGATCCAAATCGGAGCAGTATATCGCCGACTGGCTGTACAGACACAATATAAAATTTGTCTATGAACCGAAGGTCACTTTTCAGGAAAAGGAGTTTTATCCGGATTTTTTTATCCCTGATGCCAATCTGTACATCGAGCACATCAGCAATCTGAGTAAAGGCTCAGGCTTCAAAGAAAAACAATTCAATATCGCTGGCAAGTTGCTCGTCAAGACATACGAAGAGATGACCAGAGATACTTCGCTCTTTAATCTGGCTCTGGAGCGAATCATTAGAAATAGGCTACCTGATGGATTTGACGTCGATGCAGTATTGCATTATGAGGAAGAATTCAGAAACCGGCATCATGAAATCAGGAATTTTCTGCGCCAATTGATCCGGGTGATAGATATGATCAAAGTCGATGGCCTAAGCATTGAAGATATAGCTCAAAAAGCATCTCTTGACCCGCATCAGCGTATCAGGGATTTTTACAAATTGGTGTTGCCATTGGTAGATAAATTCGAAACATACTGCACTGATCGTTCGTATCTGGACTTTAACGATCTCAATATTAAGGCCATACATCTACTCAAGAATAATGAAGAAATCAGGCAAAAATTCTTTCAACAGTATAAATATGTGCTGGTGGACGAATTTCAGGATGTCAATAAGATACAAGTAAGTTTTATCAAGACTTTGATGAATCCTGATGCTCAGCTCTTTTGTGTTGGTGACGACTGGCAAAGTATTTATGGGTTCAGAGGATCGGACGTACAATACATTGTGGAGTTTACGCGGTTTTTTAAGGATGCCCGTTGTATCAGTTTGGATACTAACTACAGAAGCACTCCCAATATAGTAGATGCCAGCACTGAAGTGATACGCAACAATCGTTTCATGGTAGATAAAGTCATCAAAGCACAGAAAAAGTCCAGAAAAAAGATCGAAGTATATTCAGCCATTGATTTTGAAGACGGTGTGGCATTTGCGGTTCAGGAAGTAAAAGAATTGCTGGCACAGGGCATACCCAATGATCAGATTTTGTTTTTGTACCGTCGGAGCAAGATGTTTGAGCCATATCGGGAGAGATTTAAAAAAGAAAAGATTTATGTCAATGCCAAAACCATCCATGCTGCCAAAGGACTGGAAAGCAAAGCTGTATTTATCGTAGGCCTTACCCAAGGGAGCGGTGGATTTCCCGATGTATGGCTCGATGATCGGATATACCAAACCATCAGACCTGTGAAATACGACATCTTACTGGAAGAAGAGCGGAGACTCTTTTATGTAGCCCTCACGAGGGCTGAAGATATTTTGTATCTCATTACTGAAAAAGGCAACGAGAGTATGTTTATTGACGAGATTCCACCATCGTACAAAGTACTTTTTTCGAAGTCATTACAATCGGTCTTACCCATAACGATACACTGCCCTTCATGTAGTAGAGTCGTTGAGTCTCACTTTAAGTTCTGTCCTGGTTGTGGTGAGCAGGTATAAACTGACAATTGAATGCATAACTTAAAATGTCTGATTGTTAAATCCCAACATTGTCCATATCTTATAGAAGAAATGAGTACAGATTCTGAAAATTATTTTTGAAGTTTTATAAAAATGAAGCAATGTGATTTTCTTAACCTTATTGGCTCTATGTTGAAGTGAGTGGGAGATTTTTGACATTAAACATCATATTGGAGCATGGTATATCTGGCTCCATCATGCGAGCCAGTGGCCTGGTGAAGGCTAAGGTGATGCGGGCTCAGTTGCTGGTGGATGGAGGGTGATGGCGAGTTAGTCTTTAAATGTTAAATCTCAACGTCAGTACAAAGTGCCTACCACGTTGTGTTATAAAATCATCTATTTGCAGATATTCATAATTATAAAAATTTCTTTTGAATACAGTGTTATACACATTGTACATATTAATTTCAGTAAAATATTTTCCATTTTTAAAAGGTATTTTTATTGCAAAATCTGATAAAGTATTTGTATTTCTGATACCCACTATATTTTCAGTAATGTAGGTTGAATTTGACCATTTGATAGTAACTTTTTTTATATTTAGGAGCAAATCATAAAAGAATAAGTTTTGCAATGATTTATTTTTCAATTCTTGAAATGGATCAGATACCTGGCGACTAGCAAAATAATAAATACCTGACTCCCATCCTGTAATAAAATTGACAGGAAAATTAAAACCAGTTCTTAAAAAGAATGTAATATTTAAATTGCGATTAGAGACATCCCAAGTTGTAGAGTTAAATACATTTTTACCTACATTTTCTTCAAAGGTTGCTTTCAACTTTATCGTGCTACTTATGGCGTCTATCAGTCGTTCGTATCCAGTACTGATATTGTAAGATCTGATATCATTAGGATAATACACTTTATTTGTCTCCTGAAAAACAGATAGTGGATAAGTAGATATTTGATCAATTATTTTCAACATATACTTTTTAGCTTGAGATTGAAAATAGAATTTTTGTAAGGGAAAAACTGATTCGTGAGAAATATTGAAATCCACACCAAGCAACTTGTTGATGGGCAAAAAACTATTATTCCGTACAAAATTAAACCTATTGGTCATAAGTGCACGGTTAGCTATTAAGTAATCAGAACCAGTAATGTCATTTGTGTATGTCTTTAAGTTTAAGTTCCATTTTTTATTGAATTGATACTTTAGACTTATATCAGCATTTATATATACATTTCGAGAAAGATTATCTTCATTGACAAAGGGATCAGTTATAAATAAACCAGGTTGTGTAGAAAATCCTAATTTTAAACCCTTACTAAATGTCCAGTCATACTTAAACAAGGTGTAGTATTCTTGATATGCTTGCATTGATCTTTCAAAATGATTGCCAGTGGGATAATCCACTTCAATGGTTGGGTTGATCCATCGGCCTTTTATACCTGCGCCTACATGCATAATTCCAGTATTAAATCTCCGAAGCAAAGTCTGGCTTAACTGTAAGTCTTGATATGGTATGAAGGTTTGCTGATGGGTGGAATCAATATTTGCCTCTAACAAATTAATATATGTAGGTTCAAAATTATTAATAAATGTGGATGCACTTTCACTATTGAAGAGCCTAATATTTGATATCCATAATATACGTTTATATTTTTTATACATGTAAGTTGCAGTAAGTAAATTGTCATTTTTTTTATTGTTGTCATTGACGACAAAAGAAGTACCCATGTCGGTATGTTGGTATATATGCTTTGAAGATTGTACAAATATGTCCAAATATGAATTTTCACTATGGTGGTTTTCCCACTTGGCGGCTACTGCATATTGACTTATTCTGGATTTAGTTGTATAGTTGTCCCTTCTTAATAACTGGTCATTGGTCAGTAAGAAATCTGTACTGCTTGTTTTGGAAAAACGCTCCAGCCCCAGATCATAGTTGAGTCTGAGCTTAGAGCTGCTATTAATCTTATACAAAATACTTGTATTGGCAGTACCTATTTTATTGATGCGCGATATATCTCTTTCAAAATTACTATATCTGGTATCTATCTTGTCATCTATTGCTTCTGAAATGAATAATGGCGTGATAAAAGAATTATTAAAATCAGATGTTCCAAATAATCCTTTGCCGATATTATTGCCACTTACATCACCTATTATTTTCAGTTTTTTAAATAATCCAATTGGAGAAAATTGCATATCGTAATTTATATGACTTCCTCCCAGGGAAACAGCTGCATTCCACTTCATCCGGTATTGTTCGTCAGTCACGAGATTTACAGAAATAGCACGGGACTCAAAAATGTCACTCAATAGTTTGTTTTCAATATAGTTGTAAACAATATCCACCTTTTGAATCGCCAAAGCACTTAGAGAGTTAGTAATCAACTGGTATCTTTTTCCAGTGAGGTCATCGCCGTCTATTGTGACATTGTACACAGTTTGTCCCATGACTTTTATATCGCCCTTATAGCTTACTTCGACACCCGGCAACTTATTAAGTAGTTGACCGATGTTGTGTTCTGTGGAGTCTCTGAAGTTGTCCAGATGATATGTCAAGGTATCCCCACTTTGACTTGCGTATTGCTTTTCAGAGATGGTTATCTCATCTACCATTTGACCATCGGGCAGTAATATGACATGAATATTTTTGTAATCTTCCATGTCCGATAAATCTACATATTTGCTCACATACCCTAAATAAGAAAAGCTCAATATTAAATCATTAAGCTTTGTAGAGTCTATGGCAAATTCAAAAATACCTGAACTGTTTGAAATTGAAAAATCAACAATAGAACTATCAGCCTTTTCTAATAGCAATACATTGCAAGATTCTAAAGTATCGTCTCCCGACCCCTTGACTATACCAGATACACTTATCTGGCATAGTGATTGAGTAGAAATAGATATAAAAAGGCACAGGATAGTAGCAACTTTAAACATTGTTTTTTCAGATTTACACTAATTTACACACCTACATTATTTGTCATCTCAAAAAAATCTTTTAAAATCGTTTGACATCAAAAAACATTGTAAAAAATTCACTCGACACCTTTGATACTTACTTGAATAGTGCTGATTTTATTGTGAACATTTATATTTAGGTTTAAAAGAATGTAGCTTATAAAAACAATTTAAGTTTCATTTTTGTCATTGCTGATAATTTTTCTACATCTTCATTCAACTCTTCAAGCAATATTAACACTTCTGAATTATTACCATCTTTGCTTCCTTTTTCGTATACATCCTTTGCTTTTTTCGCTATGTTCTTCGCTATTGGGTCATCCTGAGTTTTCATAAAGTCAATTAGTTCTTCCCACTTTTGTTTATCCCCTATATAAAATTCAATTTCATTTTTACTGTACTCAGCATCTGAACTACATACTATCCGCAATACACATCCAATCACACTCGCTGAACTCTCACAATTACAATCGCCGAGTTTTGATACACGCATATATCCACCTAAAGGTGTTTCACAATGGCAAAGATATCTATCTGTACTTTGCGTATTACTATCAACACCAGTTACTCTTTTACAACCTGAAATTATAATCAAACTGATAAAAAAAAAGGAAATATTAAAAATTTTATTCTTCATTGATTGTAATTTGCGCTTTTTATATTTTGGATTTTATTCTTATTTATATATTTCTAGAGTATTTAATTTAATAGAATTAATATCAGGGGTGCTATGTCTATCCATAGATGAATTGTACTTTGATGCAAGCTTTTTACGCAACTCGTGCGGTAATGTTTTTGCTTTTTCAAAAGAAATTTTTTCACCCTTCCATTTTTCTGTATTTTCTTGCTCAAGTTGCACATTATTTGTAAAATTAATGGTCGCAGCTTTAAAATAAATTAAATTTTGACTATCGACTGCTTCTAAGATGGTACCTGGTAAGCCAGTGAGTTTCCATGGTCCTATTTTTGCTGGTAATTTTGGCGCAAACCAAGCTGTATATTCCCGTCCTCTGAATTTTGTTGAAGCTTTGATACAAACATAATTTCCTATGGTCTTTTGTTCCTTCGATATATTCCATTTTATTTGTGGTATACTTAACTCAGTATATATATGTGGGAGAAACATAATAAATTCTCTGACATACATATGATTATTATTATAATCTGTAAAATAACGATTACCCATGCCGTCTTGCATATAACAATCTATCATAAGACTACCGCTATTGCTTTCATTGACGGTTTTGTATGTCATCGTTTCATCACCTGTGCGGCCATCTCTATCTACGCATATCATCCCATTTCCTTGGTCATAAACAAAAAGTGATTTACCGTCTTTATATGACAAAATCGCAGTTCTAGGCAGTGGAATATTATGAAGTGATGTAATAATGTTGTACTTTATTGTTATCCCCTTCTGACAAATTAATGTATAGTTTGAAAAAATACTTAATAAGATGGGTATAAAAAATTTCATTTTCATTTTGTAAAACTTAAAAAGAGTCTGTTAAATTCAGTAAGAAGTTCTTCCTTTGCTGGTGATGGCAAAGATTCAAGTGAATTATTTAGCCACCTAATTTGTGTGTTCATATCTTCCGAAAAGCTACTATATCCATTTTTATTTATCATTTCGAAAATTTCTGCTGCTCTTGCACCTACAAGATTTATATCTTTATTTTTATGGCTCTTAAGGAGACTGATCACTTCTATCCAACGAGATTTTTCTCCATAATACACCTCTGTTACATTACTGTTTTGACTACCATCTTGACATGTAAGTGTGAGTACACAACCAAAGGGACCACTATGGGAGCTACAGCTACATGTGCTATCTGCCCACATTTTTACATATGCATTGACCATTGGCGCCTGACATTTATATGTGGGTGGTCTGTCCTTAATCTTACTATCACATGCCATTAAATATAATAGTAAAAGTAATATAAAAGTATTGATTTGCA
>JBATLS010000499.1:0-2105 GCA_049289435.1 Saprospiraceae bacterium
GGTATGGGTTTTTCTTTAGGAGTCTCTTGAGCTATTATTCCAAAAGAAAACATACAAAGTAAGCTCCACGTCATGATCCAGTGTTTCATACTAATCATATTTATAGGTTGATGATATTTATTTCAATGATAAAAGTAAATAAATATCTTAAAATGAGCACTATCGTAGCGAAGACTTTTATTAAGAAGTTGTTATGGTGCTAATTTACGATTTTGGATTTTGGATTTACTCCCGATAGCTATCGGGATTACGATTTTGGATTGACTAGTTTCACTTTCATTATGGTGCGATTATGATTTTCCGCTTGCCGTGATCCGCTTGCCGCTTTACGATTTTCAATTCCAGTATTGTGCGATAAAAAGATTTTGGATTTTGGATTTACGATTTTGGATTGACCAGTTTCACTTCCAATGTGGTGCGATAAAAAGGCATATCTGACCGCTTTGATATATTAGCAGTAATGGTAAATGGTGTTTCATAATCTAACTGGCAAACCTATTTAGGTCATTTTTAATGCCATTTACTCACCCATGCTTACCAAATGATAATTGGTATCAATACACAAATAAAGTATCAATAATTTTGGACTAATTATCTTTTAATTTAAATTTATAAATACATGACAACGAAAATAACACTCTTTTTTATTTTAGGATTGGGTCTGATGTTTTTAATACAATGTGACCAGCCAAATAAAGCAACCAAGCCAAATGAAACGGCTGTGATTACTAAAGATAGCACAATCAAAAAGGGTGCTTATTTGGTCACTATCCTAGGATGCAACGACTGTCACTCTCCTAAAAAAATGGGTCCTCACGGACCTGAAGTCATACCCGAATTAATGCTGTCGGGATTCCAATCTACCAGCCAACTGCCTCCCATACCTAACGATGCGCTAAAGAATGGCTGGTCGCTATTTTATCCAGATCTTACAGCAGCAGTTGGTCCTTGGGGCGTATCATTTGCGGCCAATCTTACGCCAGATGAAACTGGTATAGGCAATTGGTCATTGGATCAATTCAAAATAGCATTGACCAAAGGAAAATTCAAGGGATTAGAAAATGGGCGACCATTGTTGCCGCCTATGCCCGCACAGAACTATACACACATGAAAGACGCAGATGTAGAAGCCATTTATGCTTACCTAATGAGTGTGACACCCGTCAAAAATGTCGTTCCATCCAATATACCACCAGGCTCAAGTAATTAATTTCACTAAATTCAAAAGCACATTTTAAAATGTAAATCTAAATAATCTTGGCATACTGCATTAGCTAAATATTATACATAAAGATCTTTTGATTCACAAATTTGAAGTTGACTTTTGAATTGATAAGTGCTGGATTTTTTTTCTAAATGTAACAAAAGTTATATATGTGTAAAGTGTATTTCTAAATACTTTTGCGATGTCAATATAGATAGATTTGGAATGGAAAAACTATTATTATAAAAAGAAAGACATTATGCTATTTGGCCATCTCTGAATATCCTATGATGTAGCCTTTTGAATATCGAATAATTTTAACTCAAATATTTAAATACAAGTAAACTTCTCATGGAAGCAAAAATTCAATACAACATAATCTACTTATTTGGAGCATTACTGATCATCAGTTTTTTGGGTTTTTATAATACGTACCTTATCCATTTTCCTACTTTCGAAGGATTTAAAATGAGTCACCATTTTCATGGAGCTATGGCCTTGTCTTGGATTCTTTTATTGATATCACAGGCATATCTTATTCGAGTTAAAAATTTCAAATGGCATAGAGCTATCGGCAAACTGTCATATATCATCTTTCCTTTATTTGTAATATCAATTTATTTTGTGTCGAAAGCTACATACTATAGTGTTTTAGCTGCCAAAGGTGAAGTAGAAGCTATAGCAGGTACATCCATGAGCATACCTGACATGATATATTTACCACTCTATTTTGTGCTCGCCATATTCTATCGTAAAAGTGTGCATCATCATATGAGATATATGACTTTTACAGGAATGGCTATGTTGGGCCCAGGATTAGGACGGTATTTGATCGCTTCATTAGCATTACCTTTCGAATTAGCAATAGCTATTTTAATGTTATCCATAAATGGTTTAGCCA
>JBATLS010000500.1:0-2103 GCA_049289435.1 Saprospiraceae bacterium
ATAGAGGTTAGTTGATTTTCTTTTGTTAGCGTGTGCATGGATTACCATCATGATGGTAATCTATGCACACGCTGTTTTCAGTGGAGTGACATACATACTTTTGCCAAATTCGCTGCAACTTTCTGTATAGACATACACCACTAAATTGCCCGTCAATGTATCTGCCAAAAACAATTTGTAGAAAATCAACGTTAGAATTTCTTGCTTATTGACTTTTGTCTGATATTACCTCCCTTTCGGGAATATGACATCATAATGAATAATAATAAAGGAACAGATTGGGTATTGCTGGGCAGAGTATTGGCTACTGCCAGACCTTTCAAGTCATTATTTATCCAATCCATAGTATTGGCGGTGGTCATGACCCCATTTTCGATAGCACAGCCATTTATCGTACAAAAGATTGTGGATGACAATATCATAGCTGGTCACAAAGAAGGAATGATCACCATGGGTATTTTGTTTATGGTCGTCCTGCTGACCTATGTAATTATGAAATATTACTTCATTTATATTACTGCCGAGTTGGGTCAATCCGTCATCAAAGACATGAGGGTTCGTGTATTCAGACATATCACAGACTTGAGATTGAGGTATTTTGACCGAACTCCGGTGGGTACTTCTACCACACGTACCATCAATGATATCGAGGCCATCAACAATGTATTTGCACAAGGTGTCATCACCATTGTGGCTGATATGTTGACATTGATCGCAGTCGTGGCGGTCATGTTGTACACAAGTTGGCGTTTGACAGCCATTGTATTTATGACTATGCCTTTTATGATACTTGCCAGTTATATCTTTAAAGAGAAAGTAAAGGTATCCTACCAAAGGGTCAGGAATCAAATTTCTAATATGAATGCCTTTCTCCAAGAGCGCATCACCGGGATGAAAATAGTCCAAATCCTCAATGCCCAAGACCAGGAAGCGCAAAAATTTAGAAAAATTAACCATTCATACACATCTGCCAACCTGGATTCAGTATTTTATTATGCGGTTTTTTTTCCTGTAGTAGAACTGGTATCAGCTGTATCTCTCGCACTCATGATTTGGCTTGGCGCCAAAGGATACATACAAGACAAGGTCAGCTTTGGTGCATTAGTTGCTTTTCCACTATATCTCAACCTACTTTTCAGGCCCATCAGATTTATGGCAGATAAATTCAATACCTTACAGATGGGCTTGGTAGCAGCTGAGCGAGTATTTAAGATATTGGATAGTAAGGACATTATCCCTAATAACGGAACAACCACAGCCAACAAACTATTAGGCAAAGTCAAATTTGACAATGTTTCCTTCGCTTATGATGATGAAAACTATGTGCTTAAAAACATCAATTTTGACATCAATCCTGGAGAAACTCTTGCCTTAGTAGGTAGTACAGGTTCAGGCAAGTCCACCATCATCAACATACTTAATCGGTTTTATGATACCAAAAAAGGTGCCATTCTGATCGATGATTTGGATATCAAAGATTATGAACTCAAAAGTCTTCGGGATAGAATGGCCATCGTCCTTCAGGATGTGTTTCTCTTCGAAGGAAGTGTGCTGGAAAACATCACTTTGAGAGATGAAAAGATCTCCAAAGAAAGCGTCATAGAAGCTTCCAAAGCCATCGGTGCACACGAATACATAGAGAATCTACCAGATGGCTATGATTACGTAGTGACAGAAAGAGGCAGCAATCTCTCTGTTGGCCAGCGCCAATTGATTTCGTTTGTAAGAGCACTGGTAATAGATCCGGATATTTTGATCCTTGACGAAGCCACCTCATCCATAGATACTGAAAGCGAAGCGGTGATCCAGCATGCCATCGAAAAACTCATAGACAGAAGAACATCCATCATCATCGCACATCGTCTTTCGACCATTCAGCATGCTGACAATATTTTGGTTTTGTCCCATGGGAAGATCGTGGAGAGTGGAACACATGATGGGTTGCTTAGTAATCCTGAAGGCCACTATCGCGAATTGTATGATATGCAGTTTGCTGATTTAGTCAGTTAGTGAGCTTTCTGTTTCCTGTTTTCAAGTCTAATTCCTCAAAATTACGATTTTGGAATTACGATCCTGCGGTGCAGGACATATTTTACGATTTTT
>JBATLS010000501.1:0-7137 GCA_049289435.1 Saprospiraceae bacterium
TGATAAGGGAGTCATGTCATCCTTGCACCCAATGGGAAATGATGTGGAAGTTACCTTCTATGCCAATGTGAAAGGTATAGCACCTGGTCAATCAGCAGTATTTTATGAAGGTGATGATGTGATCGGAGGCGGTATCATCAAGAGTAGCGTAAAATGGAATTAGTAATTTTGTATCCAATAATCTTTATTAATTCACGTTATAGTTAAAGTAAATTTTATTTCGAAGGATTCAGTATTTTTAATGAAGTGATTTATTTTAAACAAAATACACATGAGTAAATATCATACTATATACAGAATTAAAGTTAGATATGTAAGACATATGCTCCATACTCTTCTTGCGTTCATGTTAAGGAAAATGGATCATTTGATGATATTCAGACTGAATCAAAAGATGTTTTCTTCCTCACTACCTCTTGGACTTTTATTCTTGACGATGATATCTTGTGGCAAGACCATCGAAGAAGTAGATGAAGACGCTTTAGGTTTACAATACTTTCCAATCACAAATGGAAAATCTTGGACATATACTTCTGACAGCATCGTTTATACTTTTGGCGGAGCTAAAATAGATACCTTCAGATCTTTTATCAATGAACAAATTGGCGATACTGTGATAAATTCATTTGGCATAAAAGAATATAAAGTATTTAGGTCGCTTCGCAAACGTACTACTGATCCATGGACGAGAATCAATACATGGACGGTGTCTATCGAAAACAATAATGCCATCAGAAATGAAGAAAATTTAAAGTTTGTAAAATTGGTTTTTCCCATCAAAAAAGGATTGAGGTGGGATGGAAATACTTTTATCGACAAAAATCTAAAAATAGATGTAGGGGGAGAACTCATCGAAGCATACAAAAACTGGAAACATACGATGGAAGAGATAGATATAGATTATCCATATAACAATGCTACGGTCCAGGCCATCAAAGTAAAACTGGTGGACGAAACATCTATCATCGACCAACGCAAAGTGACCGAATATTATGGAAAAGACATAGGGTTGCTCAAAAAGGAAATGACCATCTTAGATTTAGATGGCAATAAACCCAGTGATCCCATCGAAAAAAAGATCCAAAAAGGATTCAAACATACTTTGACATTGATAGAAGTGAAATAAAGAATGTCAGAAAAATTTCAAAAAATAGGGAGTGTACTCAAGCCAGTAGGCACTTTGGGAGAGATCAAAGTAAATATTGACGACGATTTTGTAGAAGATTTTGTAGTTAGTGACCACTTTTTTGTTCGCATCAATGGGGCATATGTGCCATATTTCATCGAAGATATCAGAGAAACCAACCACTTGTTGATCAAAATAGAAGAAGTGGATAGTCCCGAGGACGCATCAGTTTTCACTCTAAAAGATATATTCCTAAGTACCCATAAGATCACTTCGACTTCATACAGCGACCAAAAAGATAAATCATCATTGGTAGGCTATAGTGTAAAAGATTATGAAAATGATCTTGGGGTTATCCAGGAAGTTAATATCTTTCCAAAGCAAATAATGGCTACCATCGTGGGTGACAACCAAAAAAGCATGTTGATACCTTTAGCAGATGGATTGATCAGTAGTATTGATCGTCATAAAAGGTGTATCTATATGGAATTGCCCGAAGGATTAAGAGAATTGTAAAATAGGTAGTCTTTGGATTAAAGATATGTAGGTAAAATGTAATGTACATGACTAATCTCTTGTTTCAGCTCCCTATTTGAGACTAAATCCTTTTTATTGCCTACATTTGTTCAGCCATTTGAAAAAGATGGTGCACCCATGAGAATGAATTTTTCAGAAAAAATACTAAAGGTTTTCCTGACTGTTTTGGTCATTGGCTTTATGTCCCATGGTGTCCAGTGTCAGGGTTTCCATGCTAGGTTGCATCTGGGTGCCATGTATTATCAGGGAGATTTAGCACCAAAGCCCGTAGAGGCTAGTTTCGGAGCAGGACAATTGAGTTGGGGGGTATCAGTTGGGAAAGACGTCGCACCATGGATGAGTATCAATGCCAGATATATGAAAGGTCGCCTGACCGGAAGTGATGCGAAAGCGAAAGATGACCATCGAAGAAATAGAAATCTATCTTTTGCATCCCCACTACATGAATATGGTGTATATACAGATCTAAAAGTCAATCAACTATGGAAAGCGCTAGACAAGTACAAAGTAAGGCTTTATGTCACCTTGGGATTCAATCTGATACATTTTGATCCAAAAGCCTACTATGAAGGCCGATGGATACCATTGCAGCCTCTCGGTACTGAAGGTCAGACCTTGACTACCTCTACTACGGGCAAATACTCCAGATACAACTGGTCTCGTCCTGTGGGAGTGGTCGTAGAGTTTGATTTTACAGAAAGGATCTCCTTTGGTATGGACTTCTGCCCTCGCAAGACTTATACAGACTACCTGGACGACGTCAGTACGTCCTATCCTGATTATGAAGCTATGCTTGCCTCCGGCAATACACTCGGAGCAAGGCTATCAAATAGGATGGGCGAATTGAATAATTCCGAACCGGTGATTTTTCCAACCGGAACCTCCAGAGGCAATCCGTCCAACAATGATTGGTACACACACATAGGGTTTTACTTCAAATATCGGTTCGGCGCTAAGGGTATTCCCAATTCAAATGATACCCAAATACAAAGCGTACAGACTCCATTTTCAAATTAGCCTTCCTAACGCTAAGGCTACTATACATTACCCTTACATAATGTCAGCATAATAGAATCCTCGCAGTTAGGTCTATACGAAATATCCATTTTTCATTTGCCCCTGGGTTATCTGTCAGTGGACAATGAGTGCGCTCGATAGCTATCGGGACGTTAGCTACAACTTTCTTGTCCATCATCAGAAGTTTCCTGATTCTCAAAACACCGCCACAAAATCCTTAAAATTTATTTGTGCCCTTATAAGGGTAATTTTTTCTAAAGTTATATTAAGCATATAAACAGTTTATTAATTTACTTTATATAAAACCGTCTGACTACTTGGTGACAATAGAGATGGTTTAGACATACATGTTATTTACCTGATATTAAGGGGTGAATCCAAGGGTAATTTTCATATTAGTGTAAAACCTTATGGTATCATTTTTGGCTTATACCTGCCAGACGACGATGATATAAAGATATCACACAAAATATACTTTTATAACCAAAGACTAAACTCATATTATGTTTTACAAAAAAGACGAGGTTCTATTCAGGGACTTACGTTTCGTCTTTGCTTTTTTATTATTGAGCCTTATTATTATTTTTATGGTGATAAGCTACGAAGGAGCGAAGTGGTGACTTTAATGTCTGAATAAGAACAAGGGGCTGTCCAAAATCAAATTAGGGCAGCCTTTTTTTTAGTGCAAAATCAATAATATGACTAAATGTGAGAGCAGCAAGCAAAGGAAAGTCGTGGTGCGCTTACTTATTAAACCATCGTTCGGGATCTAGTTTTACTTTATCCTTCCACAATTCGAAGTGAAGCTCTGCTTTCCCATCTTCTCCAGTGAGCACTTCACCGATCTTTTGCCCTCGCTTGATTTTCTGCCCTCGGGACACAGTGTAAGTATCCAGTTTGGAATAGACGGTAAAGTAGTTACCGTGTTTAATGATCACCATATTTTTGATACCCTGTATATTGGTTACTCCTACTACCTCTCCGTCATAAATACAAATGACATCATCACCATTGGGTAATACAAAATCGACCCCATTGTTGGATACCTCGATGCCCTTGAGACTGGGGTGTGGATGTGTACCAAAACGACCTGATATCTTTCCGCTTTTGATGGGCCAACTCAACGCTCCCTGGTTTTTAGAAAATGCCGTATTGTCTATTTCCTTGGCCTTCATGGTGGTTTTATCTTCCTTCTCCTTGACTTTGGCTTTTGCCATTTCAGCAATGATGATTTTTTCGATGGCGCTATTCAGCTTTTCTCTGTCCTTTTCCCGCCTATTAAGATTGGCCAACAACTTGGACTCTTCCTGACTCAGCTTTTTGACTATTTGGTCTTTTTCCTTTTGCTCCTTCTCCAGAGACTGCATATTTTTATTGGTTTCATTCAGAGTTAATATTTTATTTTCTTTAGTCCTGGCGATCTCTTTATTTTTTAGTTCTATCTCTCCAGTAATAAATTGTATATCTTTTAGCTTTTGCTGAGTGTAATTGTCAAACTGGTGGAGGTATCTCCATCTCAACAGCAAGTTGTTCAGGTTGTCAGCTGAGAGCAGATATGTCCATTTGGAATGAGATAGTTTTTTCAAATAGCTCGCCCTGAGTATGACCTTATACTGATCACTCAATTTTATATGTCTTTCGCGGAGTTCTTTTATTTTTGACACATTGTTGTTGATCAATTGGTCATTGACAGACACTTCGGTTTGGAGATTTTTGATCAGTTTTTTACGACTGTTCATTTGTTCATCCAAAACCTTTAGCTGTGAGATGCTCTTTTCTTTGGTTTTGGTAGTGTTTTCGAGTTGCTTGGATGTTTTTTCTATTTCTTTCAATAACAACATACGTTGCTTTTCGAGCTCTTGTCTGGTTTGTCCCAATAAGATGGTCGCTGAGACTATCCATAAA
Organism: Saprospiraceae bacterium; assembly: GCA_049289435.1. Classification (GTDB taxonomy): domain Bacteria; phylum Bacteroidota; class Bacteroidia; order Chitinophagales; family Saprospiraceae; genus OLB9. The sequence goes on from JBATLS010000501.1 coordinate 4,586, forward strand.
ACCAACACAAAACCACTTTTAATTGATCTTTTCATATCTATCTGGTATGGAAAATTTCAAGTCTTTTGGCACATTGATCTCTATATCCGAAAATCTCATCTGTATGGTAGCTGTCTCTGATGCGGAGTATGGAAAATAAAAAGTTCTGTCATATGCTATCTTTCCAAAACCTTCTACCACTTTATAATCCGAATAAATGGCCGTGGCTACCCTACTCATCTTGTCTGTAATCTTCAATTTGTCCAGTTCGAGTGTATATCCATTGACAAAATATTCGAGGTGAATATCATCCACCTGGGTCTTGAGTGTATAATAAATAGAATCCTTACCGAATGCTATGTCATTTCCATCAGGCAATACTACATTGCCAAACATCAGCTCCTGAAGATCGGTATAGTCTGCACTGATTATGATGATGTCATTGATTTGTGCGATGGGACCAGTTTCATATGCCGAATCAAATCTATATATAATGGTATAAGACTCTTTATCTACAAATAATCTGGCAAATTCAACACCAAATTTTTTCACTGCCACCAAGATAGCACTGTCTTTTTTCATTCTGACGATCATAGATCCAGAAGCATTTTCGTCTGGTGATTCTATCGATGTACTCATCTTTCCACTGAACCACTGGAAGTCGATATTTCTTTTTAGCAGTGTCTGGACTACCTCTTCTTTTGATCGTGGTGGAAGTGGCGGTAGTTTTTTGATTGTTCTACACCCATTCACCATAAATACTACCAGAAAAAAAACTACAAATCTCATTAATTATTTTTTGGTGAGTTGATTTTTGGGAGTAAGGAGTCTGCACTACCACCATTTTTGAGGGCGTCCTTCCACATGAGTAAGGCATTTTTGAGATCGCCATTGGCTTGGTAGATGTCCCCTTTGAGCTCTATGGCAGTAGTATTCTTTCCATTACTCAATTCTATAGCTTGATTTGCTTCATCCATTGCATTTTTAAAGTCTTTCTTCCTAAAAGATATTTCTGCCCTGGCTGTCAAAATCCGACTCTCTATATTTTTATTGCCTGCTGCAATGAGTGATGCCTCGTCTAGGAGTTCATTGGCTCTTTTAAATTCGGATTTGTTTATCCATGACTTCGCTAAAAAATAGTAAGATATCGGCTGGTTAGGGAAATAGTCGATGGCATCAGTAGCAACGTTTTGGAGTTGATCAGGATTGTCGATTTCATCGAGAGCATACATCAATTGTTCCCAAACTACAAATACCTTTTTATTGAGCTCAAGCGTCCTTTCATATTGTCGAATAGCCGCAATGATCTTCCCATCATTTTTGAGCACATCAGCATAGATGGCATGGGCTTTTGCTTCGATAGGATGTGCGATGACAAGTTGATCACATAGGGTAATCAACTGCTTGCCCAGTAAGGTATCAGCAGTATCTGCATGTTTTTGCACCAATGGCAATAATTCCTTAACCTTCAGATCGATAGGCACCTCGGGATTGCTGATCATCGGGTACAATGATACCATAAAATCATCCTCTGTAAGTGATTTTTTGCTCAGCATCAATAGTCCAAATTTTGCATCCTGATCACTGGGGTCTATCTCCAATATCCTTTTCATATAGGGTGCTGATGCCGATATTTTATCATTGGAATGCAACACATGGATGATCATCCTTAAATATTTCTTCTCCTTTGGGTATTTTTGTACCAAGGTATTTAAGACATTGATCGACTCATCTACCCTACCAGCTTGATCTAGGATTTCTGCTTTTTTGATGATATTGCTTTGGCTAAAACCGATACTTTGCTCCTTGAGATCCAAAGTATTCAGGGCACCATTTATGTCTTGTTTTCTCAATTTTAATTGTACGATCTGATCATAATATTCCGGATTTTTAGGTCTCAATGTCGACAGAACTTCCAATGCATTGATCGCTGGATCATATCTACCCAAATCAGTCGCAAACTGTGCTTCAAAACTGCGAATCCAAATATTGTCGGGTGCTAAATTGATGGCTGATTTTAAATTGGACTCTGTGAGATTGTAATCTTTGGCATCGTAGTGAAGTTTGGCAAGTTCAAAATAAATAGCAGCATTGGGGGCTGATTGTCTCCGCAAAGTGTCTAGATTTTTGATGGCTTCTGCTCTTTTCCCCATGGCGGCCAATAGCTTGACCTGGACAAACCTGTCTTCTATACTGATGTCGGCTTCAGACAGTCGAGTATCATCCTCCTGACCAACCAATAGTGTCGTCAATCCAATGAAAAATAAGAATAATAGTATAAATTTTGTATTTTTTATAATCATGATATATTATTGCTCTGTGACGATGATAGTATAACGTCAAATATCCAGCAAAGGTACATAATATATGAAGAAAATATTTAAAGTTTGGTTAAAAACCAAGCGTCCTTCCGGGTATTGAAGTACAATATCAGAATACCAGACTTCGTTGAAAATATCAAATTCAATTGCCATTGGCTTTAGCCAGTGGACAATAAATGCAAATATTATTTGGCTTTAGCCAAAAATAAATGGCTAATCGGCATGATTAATTTGGCTAAAGCCAATTGTATA
>JBATLS010000502.1:0-2079 GCA_049289435.1 Saprospiraceae bacterium
CGAGTACTTCGTCATCAATGACTACAAAGTAGATATACATGTGTTCAGTAAGGAAGGCATATTTGAAGTGACCGAAACGATTACAGTGGAGTTTTCAGAGCCGCGTAGGGGCATATTCCGTAAAATACCATTCAGATATAGCATTAACGAGGAAGAAATGGAGATCAAAATATTTGATTCTGATGTCCCAGAGTATAATTACAAGACCTATAAAGAAGGAAATGATTTTGTAATCAGAATAGGTGATGAAGATATTTACGTAGAGGGAGTGCAGACTTATATCATAAAATATAAAGTCAAAAAGGCTTTTTTATTTCTAGATGAGCGTGCAGAATTTAATTGGAATCTTATTGGTAATGACTGGCCGGTCGAAATAAAAAATGTAAGGTACAATGTACAACTAGATCCACCGTTGGCCATGGCAGAGGGTGACTACTACATATACTCGGGGATGCGTGGTGAGCAAGGTAAAGATGCTACAGTGGTGTATTACAATGGTACGTTTAGTGGTGCTGCTACCAGACCATTCCAGCCAAATGAGGGGATGACATTAGCGATCAATCTTCCACTAGACTATATCACTAGACCTGGCAAATGGGAATTGTTGTGGGAGAAATATGGAAAAAGTGGCATCGGCGGTACGGTGTTTTTACTCATCTCAGGTCTTTTTTATCGTACATGGAAAAAGTATGGAAAAGACTATCCAATAGTGAGAATGGTGCAGTATGTGCCACCCAAAGATCTGAATCCGGCTGAGGCTGGAGTCATCATCGACGAAAAAGCAGATACTGTTGATATCTTATCCCTTCTTCCGTATTGGGCACACAATGGACACATCACGATACGCCGCATACCAAAAAACTGGGGTAAGGATGACCACGAAATCACTATGATCAAGCCATTACCTGATCAAGCTGCTCCTTACGAAAAGATTATATTCGATGGCTTATTTGAAGATACCAATAGTGTGCTGGTGAGTGATCTCGAAAATAAATTTTATCAGCATCTACAGTCTGCAAAAGTATCGCTCAGGACGCACATCAACAGTATGGGAATCTATTATCCCATCTCCATCAAATGGCAGGTATATAGCATCATCATATCAGTTGTTCTTGCAGTATTGGGAGTCATATTGGGATTATTATTTGAATCATTAGCAATCGGGCTTGCATTTGGACTAAGCAGTATTGTAGGATTAATTTTTTCTACATTTATGCTTAAGAAGAATGAGCTTGGCGTACGACTCTATCAGGAAGTCCTTGGGTTTAAGATGTTTATCAAGGCAGCAGAAAAGGATAAAATAGAGTTTTTGCTCAAGGAAGATCCGGATTATTTTGAAAAGACGCTGCCATACGCCATGATCTTTGGCTATGCCAAGCAATGGAGCAAAAAATTTGATGGTCTCCTCCTGGAGCCACCCAAGTGGTATGTAGGGCCTCCTGGTATGTTTTATCACGGGGGATCATTTTCGCCAGCTGACTTTGGAGAGAGCTTTACGAGTGGTATCAATGATATCCAGAGTGTATTCACTAGTACGCCACAAAGTTCAGGCGGTGGTAGTGGTGGTGGATTTGGCGGTGGCGGTAGTTCCGGTGGTGGATTTGGTGGCGGAGGTGGCGGTAGTTGGTAGGTCTATTAGACCTTCACAATCTTTACCGATGATCGGCTATTTGTACATCTCGGGTAATTTTCTGAATGATCCCAGCTTTTCGATTTGATAAGCGACTTTTAGCAATTTTGCTTCCTGATATGGCCATGCGATCAGAGTAAGTCCTTCGGGCTCGTTGTTTTCCTTGTATCCCATAGGCAAAGTAAGGCAAGGAAATCTGGCTACGGCTGCAATACCAGCATGATAATTATTGATAGAAAGGATAGCATCCAATTTTTCATTTTTGATCAAGTCACCCAAATAATTTTTGCCGGTCTCATGCAGCGCAGACTTCAGCTTCAAAAATGATTCGTCTTGGGTAGTATCAGATAGGATGCCTTCAAATAGTCCCTGACCATAGGGTGCTTTTAGACTGGGATTTTATTTGTTGTAGGTGATGATATCCCCGATATTTTTTACTTGGATATCTG
>JBATLS010000503.1:0-1999 GCA_049289435.1 Saprospiraceae bacterium
ACTCACTACAGATGAAGTGGTCAAAATACTTCAAGATCACTGTAGGACTAAATAGAGCTTTCTGAAATTATTGGGTGTATCCCATTTTTGCATTCATTGATAGCCAATTTCTTTTTAGCTCCTTTAAGGCCCGCCTGCTTCGAAGCGGGCAAGCCTGCCTGCCCCGTAGCGGGCAGGGATGGGGTAATCTAAAAAGAAATTGCATAAAAGTGAAATTTTGGGATACACCCAAATTATTTGTTGGAGCACCTCATTTCAATCTTATCTTTTACAAAACCTGATGGTTGCTGTTTTTGACCGTTATAAGGTTTGATAACCAGTCTGCATCATCACCCCTTACCATAGTAAAACACTCTGACCACCAAAGTAACAATCCCACGCCACCACTACTTTCATTTGATTGTTTTATTTCTTTCAATATCTTTAAGCTTGAAGTCTCTAATAATAGCCGGTAAAGTGCCATTTTCGGCACTTAAAATACAATGTGTATGATTCGACATCACTACATAAGCCCATAATTGGCGACCTTTGTTTCTTCTGACAAAGTCAAAACTCTCCAAAATAATATCTCTATACACTTTCCAAGTAAAAATACCCGCCTGCTGCGAATCGGGCAGGTCTGTCTGCCAGCCAGCCGGCTGATCCACCCAATCAACAAATTGAAAAGTAAGAAAGTACGACCCAGCCTTATTATTTATTTGATAACCGGTACTCATATCACACAAAAGTATATAAAATCAATCATTTTGACAATATTCATGGCGCAGCCATTGCAACACTCTGACGTAGTGAGTAATACGCCCAGCGGGGACTCTTTATTTAATCTTTTCCATTTATCATTATTTGCGAAATAAGTACATTACTTGCCTATTTTATTAAACTTGAATCTGGAGTGCAGAAATTAAATATTCATTTTTTCAAGAGACAAGCATTTTAGATAAAATGTAAAATTTTATAAAACCATCATCGACGTATGAAAACCATTCGTCAATATTACAGTTATATTTTTGTTAAAAAGTGCTGCTTTTTGATAACTTTGAAGGAAATTTGAGTTTAATTTCAGATATTTGAAATCATTATAAACTTCTGGATGTTCATCTGGCTGCTATTTATAGTGACAAAATGATCAATTTTATTAATGAATTCAGAAAAAATAAAAAAAATGGTGTTTAGAAGTTCAGTGGTGATAGCAGCTCTGTGCGGCTTGTATTTATTTGGTATGGGTAAACCTAAGGCAGTGGTCAATGATAAAGAAGCACTGATATTGCAGGGTTTGATGCAGACGATAGAGTATGTTCATTTTGCCCCAAAACCTGTAGATGATGCATTTAGTAAAACCATCTACAAAACCTATCTCGAGCGCATCGATGGCGCAAAAAGATATCTCACACAGCAAGATATAGACAAGATAAAGACTTATGAGACCAAAATAGACGATCAGGTCAATGCCTTATCTTTTGATTTTTTTAATGCTACACTACCTCTCCTGGATAATGGAATCAAAAAATCCCAAAAGGTTTTTAATGAAATCATAGATGAATCTTTCAACTTTTCTAAAGGTGAATTTTTGGAGACTGATTCTGATAAAAAAGCCTATGCTAAAGATGATAATGACCTGAAACAACAGTGGAAAAACAATATCCAATTTGAGATCATGAGTCGGTGGCAGCAGACCATAGATGACCAAAAGTCCAAAGGAAACAAGGAGGGCAACAAGACCGATGAAGAACTAAAAACGGAAGCTATCAAAGAAATCAAAAAAAGATATACTGACTTTTTCGAACGAATGGCCAAACTTCGTAGATCAGATAGAATGGAAATTTACCTTGGTAGCATAGCCAACTATTTTGATCCCCACACTGATTATTTCAGCCCCAAAGAAAAACAGGATTTTGACATCAATATGGGTGGAAAATTAGAAGGTATCGGAGCTAGATTGCAACCTGAAGGTGATTATACCAAAGTATTTAGCATCGTAGTAGGTGGTCCTGCATGGAAG
>JBATLS010000504.1:0-11133 GCA_049289435.1 Saprospiraceae bacterium
GCTATACCTTTGCATCATTCCCACTCATAAGAGTAAATCTTATTTAAATCTGACCTAGTTGCCCGAAAGACGCGGGCAAACACTCATTTTTTATTAACCAAAAACTTTTACCCATGGTAAAGCAAGATTTACTTACACGCTGTAAGGGGATTCCGGTATTTCGCTACTTACTGTTGAGTCTCCTGTTTATTTTTATTTTTTCACCCGATGCAAGGAGTCAGACTCTGGCATGCTCTGGCAAAGTCAATATTTCCGTTGACGGGATTTGCGAATTTCCTATTGATATTGGAAAGTTTAATGACGGTAATGGTGCTGTGGCTAACTTGAGATTAAGGATTAAACCATTTAATGGCAATCTATATCTTCAAGCTTTAGACACTATAGCCGGAGGAAATCTCTCACTAGGCCCCAATCCTGTCGATTTTGCCGACGCTGCGATATTGCGCAGAGCAGTAGTTAAAAAATTGTTGGGAGCTGATCACACCTATGAAATTTATCAACCTTCATCAGCCAACAGATGCTGGGGTATCTTCCTGTTGGAAGACAAATTATACCCAGTCATCACTTGCCCAGCCAACATGACCATAGAATGTGCAGACGCACGCCCTTATTTGGTGAGCAACATCAAGAGCACTTCGATCGTAAGTCGCCCAGTTGTGACTGACAACTGTGGTTTGATCGACTCATCCTTGATCATCCAGGATCTACGAAGCGGTTGTGGAGGCATGATCGTCAGACACTGGTCATACACCGACTGTGGCAAGAATAAAATATCTTGCTCAGATACGATCCGATTGATGCCTCTCGATGTGGCACGAATCATGGGGCCAAACCCTTATGTACAAGTGAAGTGCAGTGATGCCACTACACCAGATGCGATCTACGATTTGGTATATGCCAGAACTACTGGATCGGCGATTACCAAAGATACGACGGCTGTTAAAGCCGCATACCCATTCTTCAAAAACGGTGCACTGGTTGCATTTATTAGTGGCACCCCTAAAGCTGCAAAGCTGGATGGAGTCTGTAGTTTCCTGATATCACATGCTGATGAAATCCTCTACCCATGTGGACAATCATGTGGATCTAGTAGGAAAATCATCAGGAGATGGACGGTCATGGACTGGTGTCAAGGGATAGTATTGCCTGGATATGTACAAGTCATAGAAGCTACCAACCCAGACGGACCGACTATAGTTGCTCAAAATTTGATAGTGAGTGTCGATCCATGGAATTGTGCTGCCAACTTTGTAATGCCCGATCCAAGTATTCTTCATGATGTATGTGATCCACATCCCACTTACTATGTCACAGGGCCACTAGGTGTTGTAATCACCAAAATAGCATCTACCGGAAAATATCAGGTAATAGGTGCGCCCAAAGGTACACACACATTTACTTATGTAGCTCAAGACTGCTGTGGTAAAAAAGGAACTTTTGATATCCAGGTTACTGTGATTGACAAGACACCACCCGTGGCCGTAGCAAAACAAAATATCGTATTGTCACTTACTACTGGTGGCGAAAATGATGGTATAGCCAAGCTTTTTGCTGCATCAGTGGACAACGGATCTTATGATAGTTGTACTCCTGTGCACTTAGAGCTAAGAAGAGAAGATGACCCTACCAGAGATAACGATGGTTGTGGATATACTGGCAACAAAACATACAATGCTGACGGACATCCTAATGATGGTTCTACCAATCCAACCAAACCTGATTTTGATGATGATAATGGCGCATTTGTCAAATTCTGCTGCGATGATATCACCAACAGAGAGGGAGCTATTCCTTTTGGGATGGTAAAAGTATGGATGAGAGTTTGGGATGATGGAGATGGAGATGGCAAATATGGTACGGCTGGTGACAACTATAACGAGACTTGGGTCAACGTCAGAATCGAAGACAAATTGACTCCAAAGATCATTTGTCCTCCAGCGATTACTATCAATTGTGACGACGATATACACAATCTAGTTAAGACAGGAAAAGCCAAAGCATTTTCCAATTGTTTGGATCTGGAAGTAGAATATACGGATAGAAACTTCTTAAACAACTGTAAAGTTGGATACGTAGATCGTACATGGAGAATCAAAAATAATACTTCGATCGTTTGTGTACAGCGCATCCACGTGGTAAATCCATTTGGACATTTTACTGCAGCGAAAATTACTTGGCCCCGTGATACTACCACAAATTGTACCATCGCCCTATCTGCACTAAAACCCACTTGGGTCTCAGGACAATGTGACATCATCGGATTGAGTCTAAAGAGTGATACATTCTACTTCGAAGGCAATTCTTGTATGAAGATATTGAATAGATGGACTGTGATAGATTGGTGTACTTATGATCCTCAAAGCACAGCCAGTAGTCCTCCGGGATACTATTCTCATACACAAATTATCAAGATCATAGATGATACTAAGCCTACTCTTGCATCGTGTGCACCACTGATGTTTGAAGCAGATGACTATAATGATGCCGACAATGATGGCAATAAGTGTGAAACCAAATCTTTAATGCTTACCAAGACAGCTACCGATCAGGGCCAGTGTGCATCTGACTGGTTGAAGTGGATCGTTTTTGTGGACTTGTGGGGTGATGGTACGACCGATTATGAGTACTCATCCTTCTTACCATCCACTGATGTCAATTTTGTGGACAATAATGATAATGGAATCAAAGACGTCTATGTAGCACCTACAGGTCAAAATGGAACGGTAAAAATTACTATTCCTGAAGACATAGCTGGTGGTGGAGCCATCCATAAAGTAAGCTGGAGAGTAGTGGACGGATGTGGCAATGTATCTTCATGTGTACAAGACTTCATGGTAGTGGACAAAAAGAAACCAACACCTTACTGTGTCAATGTAGCTTCTGCACTTATGAAGAATGGTAATGTAGAGTTTTGGGCTGTGGACTTCAACATCGGTTCGTTTGACAACTGTACTGCCAAAAACAACCTTCTATATACCTTCAACGAAGCCAGTCCGGTGCTTACTAAGTTGAACTCTGTGCACTTCTTCAAAGGTGCAGGTCTAGATGCCACTGAAGCTGAATACAATGCTGGCAATGCTCAGAAGTGGTCTCCTGCCACCAAAACATCTGGTATGGTATTCGATTGTGGGGATTTGCCTGAATCAAATGTCAAAATGACCGTATGGGATGAAAGATTTAATTCTGAATTCTGTGCCGTGACACTAAAACTGCAGGATAACCAAGGTGCTTGCGGTCCAAATGCCGGAACTACGGTATCAGGTCGATTGATCTCCAACAATGGTCAAAATATTGCAAAAGCCGAAATGGTCCTGGACAATGGTATCGCAGAAATGCTGACTTCCACTTTGTCCGCCACCAATGGTGAGTACATATTCAACCATGCTATCATGAAGTACGATTACAACATCTCTGGTAAGAAAAATGATGATTACCTCAATGGAGTAAGTACACTTGACATGGTATTGATACAGAGACACTTACTCGGTATCGAGAGTCTGAATGATCCATACAAGTTGGTCGCAGCTGACGTCAATAATGACGAGAAAGTATCTGCATCAGATCTACTGGAGTTAAGAAAACTTATCCTTGGTATCTACAGTCAGTTACCTAAGAATGACAGCTGGAGATTTATCAATAGCACACAGACTTTTGCAGACATCACCAATCCTTGGCCTATCAGAGAAAAAGTGACCATCACCAATCTCGACAAAGCCACCACAGACCAAAATTTTGTGGCTGTCAAAGTAGGTGATGTCAATGGGTCGGCTTCTGGCAATGCTGCAGATGCCATTACAGAATCTAGAAGCAACGTAGTTTTGACCACAGAAGCCAAAGAAGTCTCTGCCAATACTGTACAATCTGTAGTATTCAATGCTGATGTCAAGCAGGTATATGGATTACAGTTTACCCTTCATACCTACCATTCTGATCTTGTGGACATATATGTAGGGGACAACAAACTTGCAGATGCCAACATCGCTAAGATCAGTGAAAACAGGTACACCGTGAGCTGGAATAGCAATACTCCTGTCGATGGTAAAGAAATCCTGACACTGCACTTGATGACAAAATCTAATGCAGCTACTGCAGACCTCATATCTATGAGTTCTTCGATCACTGCAGCTGAAATATATTCAGGTGATGCACTTCAAACAGGCAAATTGTCCCTAAGATTTGCAGGTACTGAAGACAAGGCTGGATTTGAATTATATCAGAATGAGCCTAACCCATTCAATGAAAGAACAAATATCTCCTTCCACTTACCTGAAGCAGGAAATGCTACCCTAAAAGTGTTTGATGTAACAGGAAAAGTGCTATACAAAAATACAGGATCTTTCGGTAAAGGTCAAAACTCCTTCACGCTGACTAGAAGTGATCTTCCATCTACGGGTGTGATGATGTACCAAATAGAAAGTGGAGCCAACACTGCTACCAAAAAGATGATCGGACTCGAGTAACAACAATTTGCTTAAATTAATTCCTTAAGGGGTGCATTGTCTTAGTGCACCCCTTTTTCATTTTCAACCTAAATATCTTTTGCTACTTTGGGCTGTAATAGGAAATTCATTATAGATTTTTAGGTTTTATATTTACCTTTGGTTTTCAAAATAGTAAAATCAATGGAAGACAAAAGACTTTTTTTGCTGGATGGACATGCCTTGGTCTATAGAGCCCACTTTGCATTCATCACCCGCCCTCTCATTAACTCCAAAGGAATGAATACCTCTGCCATCACTGGTTTTGTGAGGACACTTTGGGATCTGATGTCCAATCAAAAACCCACCCACATTGCAGTAGCATTTGATCCCAAAGGAGGTACATTCAGGCATGAATACTATCCGGCATACAAGGCCAACAGGGACGCACAGCCTGAAGACATCACCATCGCTATGCAATACATCCCTGAGATCGTCAAAGCCTTCAATATCCCCGTCGTCATGATACCCAACTACGAAGCGGATGATGTCATCGGTACATTGGCCAAGCAAGCCGAAAAGGAAGGCTATACCGTTTACATGGTCACGCCGGATAAAGATTATGCCCAGTTGGTCTCTGCCAATATATATATGTATAAGCCTGGCAGACAGGGAAATGAAGTAGAAATATTAGGAGAAAAAGAAGTACTTCAAAATTGGGATATAGAGAGAGTAGATCAGGTCATCGATGTGCTTGGATTACAAGGGGACAGTGTAGATAATATTCCTGGCATCCCGGGCATTGGCCCAAAAACGGCGGTGGCACTCCTAAAAGAATACGGTACAGTAGAAAATATCATCGCCAATGCAGACAAACTCAAGGGCAAACAAAAGGAGAATGTGATCAACTTTGCCGATCAGGCCATTTTATCTAAAAGACTGGCCACGATTGATATAGACTCACCCATTACATTTGATGCAAATACATATACACTAGACCCAATCAACAAAGAGAAACTCAAAGAGATATTCCTTGATTTAGAGTTCAGGACATTGGCCACCCAGATCTTGGGCAATGATGATTCTGGAGGAGAGGGTACACCAGCATACGGCGTACAAGGCACCTTGTTTGGAGACGCACCCGCTTCATCAGAACCCTCCATACCTTCTACTGCCAATGAATATCAAATTGGCAAAAAAAATATAGAAAATACACCACACAAATACCATTTGGTAGAAACTCCAGAGCAAATAGAAGACCTATTGAAGGTATTGAATGGGGTCGATACCATCTCTTTTGACACGGAGACCACAGGCATCGACCCGCATCAGGCAGAGCTGGTAGGGATGTCATTTGCCGTAAAACCAGGGGAGGGTTATTATGTACCAGTATCAGCAGATCAGGGAGAAGCCAAAAAGACCGTCAGCCTATTTAAAAGCATACTTGAAAACCAAAAAACGACAAAAATAGGCCAAAATATCAAGTACGATATGGCCATCATGAAATGGTATGATGTAGAAGTGCAGGGAAAGCTCTACGATACCATGATCACCCACTATCTATGCGAGCCAGATTTGAGACATAAACTCGATTATCTCACGGAGTCATATCTGGATTACAAAATGGTGCCTATCCAAGATCTCATCGGCAAAGGGGGTAAAAACCAACTCACGATGAGAGATGTGCCAGTAGAGAAAGTAAAAGAATACGCTAGCGAAGATGCGGATCTGACCCTCCAACTCGTACCTGTCATGAAACAAATGATGGCCGAAAATGAACTGGATGAGCTATATACTAAAATAGAAGAACCGCTCATCACCGTCTTGTGTGATCTGGAATATGAAGGCATCCGAATCAATGCTGAATTTCTAAATGATTACTCCAAAGAATTGGACAAGATCATCATCGAAACCGAAAAAAATATATATAAAAATGCAGGTGTACGATTCAATATTTCTTCCCCAAAGCAGGTGGGTGAAGTACTTTTTGACCGTCTCAAAGTACCATACAGATGGCGCAAAACGTCTTCAGGCCAATATTCGACAGATTTTGACAAGCTGACCGAGCTGGCAGGTGAGCATATTGTGATAGACTCTATACTCGAATACCGAAAATACTCCAAGCTAAAATCTACTTATGTAGATGCACTACCACTGATGGTCAACCCAAAGACTGGAAGGATACATAGCAACTTCAATCAAGCCCGGGCAGCCACCGGAAGACTGAGTTCTGAAAACCCCAACCTCCAAAATATCCCTATCAAAGATGAAGCTGGTAGAGAAATCAGAAAAGCATTTATCCCCAGAGACGAAAATCATGTACTCCTTGCAGCTGACTACTCACAGATAGAGCTTCGTATCATAGCAGAGATCAGTGATGACCAGTCTATGCTAGAAGCTTTTAATGCTGGCAATGATTTCCATAGGGCGACGGCAGCAAAAGTCTATGGCGTCCCATATGATGAAGTGACCTCTGAGCAAAGACGCAATGCTAAAACGGTCAATTTTTCTATAACTTATGGCGCTGGTGCCACCAATCTTTCACGTCAACTGGCCATATCACGTAAGGACGCACAAGACCTTATCCAAAATTATTTTAAGGAGTTTCAGGGATTAAAAAATTATATGGACCAGACCGTAGCTTCTGCCCGCGAATTGGGATATGTGAAGACCCTGCTCGGTAGAAGACGCAATCTGAGAGATATCAACTCACGCAATGGACTGACAGCAAGCAATGCCGAGCGGGTCGCCATCAATACACCTATCCAGGGCACAGCTGCAGATATGATCAAAATCGCCATGATCGACATCCATAAAGCACTCAAAGAGCATCAACTCAAATCAAAAATGGTGCTTCAGGTACATGACGAATTGGTGTTTGATGTCTTCAAGCCAGAGCTGGAACAAATCAAATCCATCATAGATGATAAAATGAAAAATGCGATCCCAAATCTAAAAGTACCCATCATAGTGGAGATAGGCATCGGAGACAATTGGCTGGAAGCACATTGATCAAATATATTACGGACATTTATACAAGCGGCGTTCTGTATTTTTGGTAATTTTTGATTCGGAGCAAGTTTAAATTTTCATATTTGAGCTAAAACGAGCAAATTTAATTTTAAACCTAGCCAATACCTCCATCGAAGCCAAACTGTTCCAAATAAAAAAAATATTCTTACCATTGTTTGACCTGGAATGGATATCGGACTTCATATTCTGCCATGATCATTTGCTTAAGGGTATCCCGAAGGTCATCGATATTTTCCTTATCGGTGGCAGAGATGAGTACGTTGGGAAAATTGTACAGATGGCTGAATTTTGATTGGATTTCTGCCATGATGTCCGATTTGGTACCTTCATCGAGATAGTCATCAAAATATTTTTCACGATAGAGATCGACTTTATTGAATACCATCAACGTGGTACGATCGGATGCGCCCAGATCATTGAGCGTATTCTGCACTGTAAGGATGTGGTCCTCGTGTTGGGGGTGTGAGATGTCCACCACATGCACCAGGATATCACTTTCCCTGACTTCGTCCAGCGTAGATTTGAAACTTTCTACCAGATGATGTGGTAACTTACGGATAAATCCTACTGTGTCTGAAAGCAAAAACGGCATGGTATCCCAAACTACTTTGCGTACAGTAGTATCCAGCGTAGCAAAAAGTTTGTTTTCAGCGAATACATCAGATTTGCTGAGTACATTCATCAAGGTAGATTTCCCTACATTGGTATAACCTACCAGCGATACACGGATGAGTTCACCCCTATTTTTGCGCTGAGTCTGGGCTTGCTGGTCTATCTTTTCCAGTCTTTTTTTGAGCAAGGCGATCTTATCTCTGATGATCCTTCGGTCGGTCTCTATTTCCATCTCTCCGGGTCCACGCATACCAATACCACCTCGCTGTCTCTCGAGGTGTGTCCAGAGTCCTCTCAATCTAGGGAGCAGATACTGCATCTGAGCCAGCTCTACCTGAGTTTTTGCTTGTGCCGTCTGTGCTCTTTCTGCAAAGATATCAAGGATCAGGGTACTGCGATCTACGATTTTTACTTTCAGATACTCTTCCAGAAAACTATTTTGTTTGCCAGTCAAATCTTCGTCAAAGATGGCCAGAGTGACATCTTCGTTGCGTTCTATGTATTCGAGTATTTCATCTAGTTTTCCTGATCCTACAAAGGTTTTTACATTGGGATGTGGCATCTTTTGAGTAAAAATCTTTTTGGTGATGGCACCGGCTGTAGTCGCCAGAAACTCCAATTCATCCAGATGTTCCTTGACTACAGCCTCTTGCTGATCTTTGGTGATGACACCTATCAGAACGCAGTATTCCTGTACTCTGGCAATTCCTTTTTTATCTACATTACCTACATTCCAGGCATCACTCATATCAATTTTGTATTTAATTGTAATACAAATGTACGTCATATTTTTTGAGTTGACCCCTATTGGTAAATAATGTGTGTGATATTGAAAATATTCCGATCACGGTATATGGCATCTGGCTGTAATAATAAGACAGTCATGATATATTGTGATCAAAGTCATAAATCGGCACGTAGGATGAATACTACCTTTACCCTCTGATATGCAGAATACTGATTTCTGATTAGCAAACCAATGATATTGTTATCTTTGTTTGGTCAATACCAATGAAGATGCAGATAGATACCAACTTACTGATCACATGGGGAGCAGTAGCCAGAAAGTATAAGAAGAATGAATACATATTTTATGAAGGGGATATGTGCAGATATTATCACCAGATCATGGAAGGGAGTGTCAGGATGTGTACTTATAGTGATGAGGGAAAGGTTTTTATACAAGGTGTTTTCAAGAAAGGTCAAAGCTTTGGAGAACCGCCGCTTTTTATCAATGAGAGATATCCAGCTTGTGCTTTGGCTGTAACTGATGCCATCATATTGATATTGACAAAAGAGAGTTTGCTTAAAATCTTGGAGGAGTACCCCGAATTGCAAAGGAGGTTTTTGGAGTTGTTTGCAAAGCGTATTTTTATCAAAGCAAATACTGCCAAACATATCATCAGCCAAAGTCCCGAGCATAGGATTAAAGCATTTTTGGATAGGTATAAACAGGAACAAAACAGTCCGGGCGGTAAGGTCAAAATACCTTACACCAGACAGGAGATTGCCAATTTTACCGGGCTTAGAGTAGAGACGGTCATCCGGACTACTAAGAAAATGAGTATTCAAAATATATTGGAAATAAAAAACAGGAAGCTTTACTATTGACCAAAAACCATCGATGATGATGGCGAAAGTGACCATGGAAGCAGCATCAATTAAAAAAATATTTATTCAGCTTTATGAAAAATTTTATTCGTTCATCTATCAAAATAGCTCTACTTAATCTGTCCATAGTTGCCCTGTTGGGCGTCCTGATGAGATATAAGATTGGGTTTGAGTTTCCGTACTTAGATCAGAAACATTTGCTGCACGGGCACTCCCATTTTGCCTTTGCAGGTTGGTTGACACACATACTTTTTGTCTTATTGGTCGTCTTTCTCCATCAAAAAAGCCGAAGTGACTTAGATCTAAAAAAATATAAATACCTGATTTTTGCCAACCTAATCTCAGCCTACGGCATGCTTGTGTGTTTTATATGGCAAGGGTATGGCGCATTTTCTATCACTTTTTCTACATTACAGATATTGATCGGATTTTATTTTGCCTGGTGTTATATCAGAGATCTCCGGTATGTAGCAGAGAGCCATCCATCCAAACCATGGTTTAAAGCCGCATTGCTTTTGAATGTCTTGTCATCGATAGGGACTTTTTATTTGGGGTATATGATGATGTCCAAAAATTTTGATCAACACAGTTATTTAGCATCTGTGTACTTTTATCTACATTTTCAGTATAGTGGATGGTTCTTTTTTGCGTGTATGGGTTTGATCATGGATCGACTGTACGCAATGGATCAGGGCCGAAAGTTTGGACGAATATTTTGGATGTTTGCATTGGCATGCATTCCTGCATATTTGCTTTCAGTGTTATGGGCTAAATTGCCTCTATATTTATTTGCTTTGGCCATAGTGGCCGTAGTATTACAATTATTTGGATTGGCATATTTTCTCCAGGTGATCCGTATGCTATGGGCTAAGATAATGACACAGTGGAATCAAACGATCAGATATTTGTTATTCATGTCATTGGGGGCACTGGTGATCAAGCTCCTTTTGCAAGCTGGGAGCATACATCCTGAGATCAGTAAACTTGCTTATGGATTTAGATCTATCGTCATAGCTTATCTTCATCTGGTCTTGTTGGTATTATTGACAATATTCATCCTTGGTTACTTATTATTACAAGGACACATAGCCAATACACCAAGAGTGCGATTGGGGTTGATCATTTTTTGCACAGGTGTATTTTTAAACGAGCTTGTACTAATGATCCAAGGTATCGCATCATTTGGCTATATACTCATACCATATCTCAATCAATCACTTTTTGTGATTAGTGCGTGTATGCTCATAGGGGCAGTAACCATGCTGATATATCATAAAAAATGACCATATTATAAATGAATTATAGTAACTATTCAGGTATCGAGTGACAAAAACATCATTTATTGCTCTTTTACCAATGGGTTTCATCTGTATATTTTTTTAATTGGCATTCTCTGAATGCCTGTTTAAAGAAGCCAGATGGAATTCGCATGTAAAAATAATCATCACCGTTTGTGTGT
>JBATLS010000505.1:0-7754 GCA_049289435.1 Saprospiraceae bacterium
CTGTCAGCCATCATTTCTTTGACAAACTTATCGTGTGGATTATTGATCTTCTCTTCCATGGTATAAAAATATCAATTCACTTTGACAAATACGTTATAGTGCATCATTTTTGACACATTTTTTTAAAATGAGAACTTATGCTTTGTAAAGGTTGTTCGGTATTATTCCCAAATTCATTAATTTTGTATTATTTTAGTAAAATTAGAAAATGTTTTTATATCCAAAAGATATCAAAGAAAAACTGGAATTTCTGAAAATCATTGAGCATCTAAAGGCTGAGTGCCTCTCAGAGATGACTAAGGAATATTTTGATTCGATCACTATACATAATGACTTAGCGACCATCCAAAAATTGATTCTGGAAACAAATGAATATAAAAAATCTATAGAAAGAGGAGAGAGTTTGCCTATTCATTCATTCATATCTGTATCCGATGACATCAATCTCCTTAGGAAGGAGGGATATGTGTTGGATGTAGATAGTATTAGAAATATTTATCTCATAGTCGCCATTGCTATCGAACTTACCAAATACTTTAAGGACTCTGAAAAAGTGAAGTTCAATCCCCACTTGGCAGAGATTGTATCACATATCATGATCGATCAGGCACTTACTAATGAGATTGACCGGATATTTGATAGCGAAGGCGATGTGAGACCCAACGCATCCGAAGATTTACTCAAAATATCCAAACAAATCAAATCCAAAGAGCGGGAACTGGATAGAATATTTAATGACGAACTCGACTCCTTCAAGCAAAAGGGACTACTCGTAGATACTCTGGAGAGCCTTAGAAATGGCAGGAGAGTACTTACTGTAGCAGCAGAACATAAAAGAAAAATACCTGGAATCATACATGATGAATCTGCTACTGGCAAAACGGTCTATATCGAACCTGAAAGGGTCATCGCCATCAATCACGAAGTGTATAATCTTTATGCCGAGAGACGCCATGAAATATACAAGATTCTCAGAGCATTGTGCTCATTTATAAGACCATATGCAGATGCAATTCTTGCTGCCCAACATATATTGGTCAAAATAGATACCATCAGGGCTAAAGCAAAATTGGCGTACAGACTTAATGCTACAAGACCGTATATCCAACAAAAACCTGTTTTTGCGTTCAAAACAGCTTATAACCCTATTCTAATATTAAAAAATGAAGGAACATCTTCGCCCGTTGTTCCTTTTGATCTTGAGTTAAGAGGCAATAATAGGATATTGATACTAAGTGGCCCTAATGCTGGCGGAAAATCTGTGGGTCTGAAGTCGGTGGGATTGCTCCAACTGATGCTCCAATCTGGGATGTTGATCACAGCTGATGAAAATTCTGTTTTTGGTATATTTGATAAAATATTTGTTGACATCGGTGATCAGCAATCTATGGAAGACGACTTGAGTACATACTCGTCGCACATCCGCAATATGCGTGTCAACACCGAAGAAGCAGACAAAAATTCTCTGGTGCTGATAGACGAATTTGGTGCTGGTACAGACCCTAAGATCGGTGGCGCCATCGCCGAAGCAATACTGCATCAACTCAATCATCGTAAAGTATTTGGGGTGATCACTACGCACTATTCCAACCTGAAATATTATGCATACAAAACGCATGGAATAGTCAATGGATCGATGGAGTTTGATAAGGAGCAGCTATCACCAACATTCAAAATGCACATCGGCAAGCCGGGTAGCTCGTTCGCTTTTGAGATCGCCGAAAAGATGGGGTTAGACCCTAGAATCGTGCAGTACGCTCAGCACAAGACAGGTAAAAATGAAAAGGCCATTGACGATCTCTTGGTTTCATTGATGGCTGAGAAAAAAGAATATGAAGATAAGCTAAATTCACTACTGGAGAAGCAAGATAGATTGGATCGATTGATACAGTCATATGACCACATGAATAAAGATCTGGATATCAAAAAGAAAAAAATAAAATTACTAGCCAAAGAGCAAGCAGCGATCTCAGTCATGGATCAAAACAAGGAGATGCAAAAGATTCTCAAAGAGATCAAACACTCCAAAGATGAAGATAAGGCGTTGAAGGCTTCTGTAGCACTAAAGAAAAAACAGGAGGATGCTCTCAAGGAGATAGAGTCTCTCAAGATGGAAGTATTTGCCAAAGAAATCAGCATGTCAGGTGATAAGATTCATGTAGGGGCATTTGTTCGTATGCGCAATGGTGTTGCCTCCGGAGAAGTAATCGCAGTAGAAAAAGGGATGGCTGAAGTGCAGATGGGATTTATAAAGCTCAAAGTCCCTGTCATAGATTTAATATCAGTCAAAGAACCCATAGAAGTCAAGAGACAAAAAAGTATCATGACTCAAGTGACTTATGATGAAAGACTCGATACCCGAATAGACATCCGTGAATACACCAAAAATGATGCACTCCACATGTTGCAAAACTTTGTCGATAGGGCATTGCTGAATAGTACTTATGAGCTCAAAATAATACACGGAGTAGGTACGGGAGTCATGAAAAATGAAGTAAAAAAAATGCTCCGTCAATACAAAGATGTAAAAGAAATTTGGCATCCTGACCCAGAACAAGGTGGGGAAGGAGTGACCCTGGTTCGATTTTGAATGAGGTCGCTTTTCTAATAGTTAAGGCATCTAATGGGCTGAATTGTGCTTTTACATTGCTTTGGAAATTGACATTGATATATGTTAGTGAAATAATTAATATCTTTGTACCGTTTTAATGCTCAATTCAATCAATGTCAAAATCAACTCCCAAGTCAACAGCCAAGACTACTTCAACATCTCATCATAGGTATTTGCGTACCATCATCATCGGTGTGCTGGCTTCCATTATTGTTACTATTTTATTGTTTTTGTATATTTCCAAAGTGCTGCTTCCTGATACTCAGGAGTTGGAAAATCCAAAATATGAAATAGCTTCAGAATTTATATCATCAGATCAAAAGGTGTTTGGTAAGATATTCAAATTCAATAGGGAGTGGCTCGACTTCAAAGACCTCAACCCTTCGTTGGTAAAAGCCCTCGTAGCTACTGAAGACGAGCGGTTTTTTAGCCATAGTGGCATAGATACTCGTGGTACAGCCCGGGCTATTTTTTATCTTGGAAAGAAAGGGGGTGCCAGTACCATAACTCAACAACTTGCCAAACTATTTTTTACCAACAGATCTTCCAATTTTGTCAAAAGAGTCTGGCAAAAACTCAAAGAATGGGTCATTGCCATCGAGTTTGAAAAGAGATATACCAAAGAAGAGATCATAGCTATGTATCTCAATAAAAGTGATTTTCTGTACGATGCGGTAGGTATTGGGGCAGCTTCAAAAACCTATTTTGGAAAGGATCAAAAAGATCTTTCTATCGAAGAAGCAGCCGTTTTGATAGGTATGCTCAAGCATCCACGGTTGTACAATCCTAAGATAAACCCTGAAAATGCCTCAAAACGAAGGACCGTAGTATTAAAACAAATGGTTCGAAATGGATACTTGTCAGACGAAGAATATCTCAATAAAAGAGTCAAGCCCATCAATCTTGATAATTTCAGGAGAGCCGTTCATTATGATGGGATGGCTCCGTATTTCAGAGCAGAGCTGACCAAATGGATCAAAAATTTGCTCGCAGATGAAAAGTATCGTAAACCAGACGGTAGTATGTACAATCCTTATACTGATGGGCTCAAGATTTATACAACCATAGATACCCGAATCCAGAAGTATGCAGAGCAAGCGATGTATGAGCATATGTCTCAATTGCAAAATAGATACTTTGAGAGATGGAAGGGAAAAGATTTTATTACCTACAGAGCAGATAAGGCTAGGATTGATGGTAGGAAGCAACAAATCATCCAGATGATGAAGGACTCTGATCGGTACAAACTGATCCGGTTAAAGCATTTGACCCTGATTTTCAACCAAATATCAGACACCTTCGATGGTTTATCATTTTCAGATAGCGAAATATTCAGAATGTTTGAAGAAGATGGAAACAAAGGTCACCTCAAACAATTGGTCAAGTCAAAATCTATCTCTGAACAGGAAATGGAAAAGTGTGAAGATTTTATGCAGTCTGACCTTTGGCCAAAATTGAAGTCCCAATGGAACAAAATGCAAAAGGAAGTTAATACTGCCTTCAATACCAAAACGAAAATGAAGGTTTTTGCTTACAACGATATAGGCGAAAAGGTAGTGGAAATGACTCCAATGGATTCGATCAAATATCACCTCCAACACATGCAGATCGGATCTGTAGCTGTAGATCCGAAGACTGGCAATATTTTGTCTTGGGTAGGTGGGATAGGACACAAGTATTTCCAATATGACCATGTAAATTCCAATCGTCAGGTGGGTTCCACTTTCAAGCCATTTATATACTCCACAGCCATCATAGAGAATGCGATGTCTCCCTGCTACAAGGTAGATGATGTCAAACAGTGTATTCAAGCCAATGATCCTAATTTTCATTTGGCATCGACCTGGTGTCCGAGCAACTCTGACAATAAATACTCCGGACAATCTTTGACCTTGAGACAAGCACTCAAAGAATCCAAAAACTCTGTTTCTGTATTTCTGATGAAGGAAATTGGAAATATACAGAGTGTGAAAAATTTAGTAGGCAATCTTGGTATCGACAAAAACAAAATTCCCGATTATCCATCTATTTGTTTAGGCACGCCAGAGCTCTCTGCGATGGATATGGCATGCGCCTATACAGCTTTTGCCAATGATGGTATAGTCACTAAACCGATCTTCGTCACACGCATAGAAGACAAAAACGGCAAAGTCATCTATTCATCAGTACCCGAACAAAAACGCGCCATCAACCCTGCTTACAATTATGTGATCGTGGATATGCTCAAATATGTAGCGAGTATCATCCAATCCAAATTTAAGACTCAGGTGGCCGGGAAGACAGGCACCACCAATGATTATAAAGATGGATGGTTTGTAGGTTTCACCCCTGAGATTGTGATATCTACCTGGGTAGGGGGCGACCAGGAATTTATCAGATTCAATTCACTGCCTGATGGTCAGGGTGCGGTGATGGCAAGACCATTTTTTGAGCGTCTTCTCCAAAAATTAGAGGGAGACAATCTCTTGGGCTTTGGTAAAAACTCAGTATTTATGCGTCCGGAAGGTGACCTGATTGAACTGGATTGTTCAAAATACGAAACTGCACTATTGCCCGGAGAAGGAGAGGATGGCAAACCAAAGAAGACCACTGGTTTTGATGAAGAATTTTAATTTCATATCACCCTATTTTTTACCATTGAAATAATCCATAGATTATATTTTTCTTCTTTTTGAATCACGCAATTTTTATCCTGCAATCAAAGATGGAAAGGTCAAAAGAATGCAACGTTTTATCTTAACAGAGTATTTGTTTAAAAAAAAATAGAAACAAACCTATTCCGTAATCCCAACTACCTACTCCCCTATTCCAGCAACGTAATCATTCCCGAATACTTCACCTTGACATTATCAAGGTAAGTGATATCACATATCCAGGTATATTGGCCCTGTGAGAGTGGGACATCATGATAAGTACCAGCCCAAGGTAGCTCTACATGACCCGTAGTCAGCGAAGCATTTTGATATACCAAATTACCCCACCGGTCATAAATGTCTATATGCTGAATGGATGACACATCATGGCCAGCGTAATATTTTAGTAAATCATTGACTCCATCGCCATTGGGACTAAAGATATTGGACATCACAAAAGATCGGATCTTATTGACTATTATAGAAATTGTAACTGTTGATTCACATCCGTCTTTGGAAGTGACTTTTATCTGATATTTAGTATCGTTGATAGGTAACACATTAGTACTCAGACAGATAGGGCAAGACATATATTCAGTAGGAGACCATATTACTTTTTGATCCGTGAGATTGCTGCCCACCATCAATTGTAAACTATCTCCCAAGTTCACAGTTTTGATACTGGTGTTATCCTTCAATGAAGGAATTTCAAAAGCTACGAGATCAACAGATTTATTAGCCAAACAGCCATTTTTATCCCTAAGTTTTATGGTGTAATTGCCTTCTGATAGTTGAGTATAGTTTGTTTTACTGCTAAATGTATCACCATTCAAACTAAATAAATAGGGAGTGACCCCTCCCATACTTTTTGATATCAAAATTATTCCAGTATTTGGTCCAGTGCAATCTGGATTTTTGGGAGATATATCCAATGTTAAAGGTGTTGGCTCGATAATATCAGATACTATGTTTACTGTGCAGCCGTTTTGATCAGTTATGGTAGTGCTATATCGTCCTGCTGTCAGCTGGTCGATGGTATCTAAGTTGGCACTGGTGAAATCATGTTTGTATGTATAAATGGGCACTCCTCCAGAGGTTATCAATTTGATGCTCCCGTCTTTGCTGCCGTAGCATGAAATATTATATCCATTGTAAGATGATAATGTGGGGGAGGCCATTAGTTTGGGTGGTTGCTCTACAAAAATATAGATCACCCTGCTATTGCCATAAGTATCTTCTATGGTGAATGTATAGTTTCCTTCATCGAGATTGGTCAGGCGAATATTTTCTGATACCGAACTGATGCTGCCCTGAAAACCAATGGATGGATTTTCGATTTTATATCCCCGATAGGTAAATGGTGGCGTACCTTCTTTCACAGAAAAATCTATTTGACCTGTATTTTCACCATTGCATTTGACAGGTGTGGACGAGGTATTCATTTTGATATTGCAGACGATCAATCTAAGCTGGATGGTGAGAAAAATATTGCACCCTTCCTGATTTTTGATGGTGGCCTGATGTGTTCCTGCGGTATAAAATCTGCCATCCCCAATAGTCAAGGTGTCACCTTCGCAGATGTACAGATCTTTAGTTGCAGTGATTTTATCATTGACCACCAAATCCAGTGTAATGATGCTGTCACACCCATTGGAGGCAGGAAGTCTTATTTCGTATTTTCCAGTCTCGCAGTACTTTTTGCCATGGTATAAGTAACATTCGCCAAAGCATATCTCTTGCTTAGGCAAAGAAGTGGTTGGATCAGCTAATACTTCTATTGTTTTGCATGTCATGGGTGCTTCGTCACAGACATTGGAAGCGGTCAGGCATATATTGTATTTTCCTGGTTTCTCGAGTGTGTGCGAAAAGGATGGTATATTTTTGGTAAACGCCCCATCTATGGTCCATTTGTAAAATGTAGCTCCAGTGATACCCGGTGTTGATAAATCGAATGCTTTATTTTGGCATACCTGATCAGGTATCAATACCGTAGGTGCTGATGCCAATGGCAGCACTTTGGTAGTTCCTTTGGTCACCTTGATGCTCCAATCACAGATGTCATCATTGCTCCCATCCATGACGAAATAATAATATTGTCCGATGGTCAGAGGCACCGTGTTGCTAAATATTCTGGTCGTATTTGGTTTGACATCTGTATCGCAATCACTGACTTTTCTGAATGTGTTGCAATCGAGGCTTTCATACAAGCCGATCTCCAAGCCTCCATTTTTTGTGCAGTTGGATACCTTGACTTCCAGTGTCAAGTCCGTACTGCCAGCTACAAAACCTATCCATTGCATATGGTGTACAAATGACGTACAAAAGCCAGGTGGTGCTTGACCAGTTGTGCTACTGTTGTTTCTACCCGTAAATCCATTGATGTCGCAGATGATACAAGCCTGATTGCAAAAGGATGTCATTGCTGGTGAGTTGCCACAGATAGGCGGTTGAGCCTTAGTAGCAGTATGTACTATGATCATGAATAAAAAAAATAAAAAACTACGCATATA
>JBATLS010000506.1:0-1515 GCA_049289435.1 Saprospiraceae bacterium
GCCCGGCGGTGCGGGTCAATGGGGTCGCCCCGGGCGCCATCCTTTGGCCGGAGCAGGGCAAGGACGAGGCCGCCCAACGGGATATCCTCACGCGCACCGCACTTGGCCGCCCTGGTACCCCGGCGGACGTGGCCAGGACGGTGCTCTTTCTGGCGCGAGACGCCGACTACATCACGGGCCAGATCATCAATGTGGATGGCGGACGAACGGTGCAGCAATGAAATTGCCCAACCCCGCACACACAACCTCCCACTGACAACTGACAACTGACAACTGACAACTTCTTCTAAGCCGCGTAGTAATTCCGATACCAATCCACAAAGCGCGCCACACCAAATCCGACCGAGGTTGCCGGCTGGTAGCCCGTGTCACGCACCAGGTCCTCCACATTGGCATAGGTATCTGGGACATCCCCCGGCTGCAAAGGCAACATATTCTTCGTCGCCGTCTTACCCAGGCACTGCTCCAGAACCTGGATATACTCCATCAGCTCCACCGGATTGTTGTTGCCGATATTGTAGAGGCGATAGGGCGCGCTACTCGTCGCCGAATCGGGGGCATCTCCAGTCCAGGTCGGATCCGGAACAGGGACACGGTCGAGTACCCGGATCACACCCTCGACGATATCGTCGATATAGGTGAAATCCCTGCGGTGCTTACCGTAGTTGAAGACATCAATGGGTTCGCCCGCCAGGATCGCCCGGGTGAATTTGAATAGTGCCATGTCCGGCCGTCCCCAAGGACCATAGACGGTAAAGAAACGCAACCCGGTCGTCGGCAGGGCGTAGAGGTGGCTATAGGTGTGCGCCATCAACTCGTTGGCTTTCTTGCTGGCGGCATAGAGGCTCAGGGGATGATCCACATTCTGATGCACGGAGAACGGCATATTGGTGTTGGCACCATAGACCGAACTGCTCGACGCATAGACCAGATGCTCAACCCCGTGATGTCGGCACCCTTCGAGAATATTCGCAAAGCCGAGTAGATTCGTATCCACATAGGCCATGGGATTCTCGATGGAATAACGCACCCCGGCCTGAGCCGCGAGATTGACCACGCGGTTGGGCCTATGGGTCGAGAACACCTCCTGCAACGCCGCTCGATCCTCCATATCCATGCGCAAATCGGTAAAACGAGGATGTTGCTGCGTCCGGGCCAGCCGGGCCTTCTTCAATTCGACATCGTAATAATCGTTGAGGTTGTCGATCCCGACCACCTCGTCGCCGCGCTCCAACAAGCGCAACGACAACGCCGACCCAATGAATCCAGCACTACCCGTTACAAGGACTTTCATAACCGCTCCAGAGAATGAATGAATCTACGGCTGTAGCCGTGATGTGGCGGAACTTAGGCGATTTCTGTCAATTCTCGCCAAAGCAGACAGGTTGCCACGCGCAGACACGTCCTGAGGTTGCCGATTGAAGCCATCACCTGGCTTAGCATCCGCTCGCACTCCCTCCAGGCAGGATGCATGGAACACACAATTTTCAATGCCTTAACGCCGCCGAACCGGGC
>JBATLS010000507.1:0-3702 GCA_049289435.1 Saprospiraceae bacterium
TATCCTATCGAAAAATGGGGTGCGGATCTTCAATCAGAACACGAACGGTATTTGGTAGAAAAACACTTCAAAAAACCAGTCATTCTCACCAATTATCCAAAAGAGATCAAGGCATTCTACATGCGCATGGATGATGATGATAGGACAGTGCGGGCTATGGATGTACTATTTCCAGGTATAGGAGAGATCATCGGCGGATCACAAAGAGAAGAGCGACTCGATAAACTACTCAAACGTATGAAAGAAATGCACATTCCGGCTGAAGAGATGTCATGGTTTCTGGATACCAGAAGATATGGCACCGTACCGCATGCTGGATTTGGATTGGGTTTTGAGAGATTAGTACTGTTTGTGACGGGCATGACCAATATCAGGGACGTGATCCCATTCCCTAGATTCCCGGGTAATGCTGAGTTTTAAGATTACAAAACTTGTGACACTATTTAAGCGTATATCAAAGTATTTTTTCGAACTATTGGTTGTGGTATTTGGTGTATATCTCGGTTTTGCTGCCAATAGTTACTCCGAAGAGCAAAAGCAAAAGGAATATGTCAAAGCTACTATAAAGCAGATGTATATCGGCTTACAGCAGGATTTAGATGATGCTGAAGGTAACCGAAAAAGGCATGAAGGCGGGATAGCTTGTGCACGATTTATCAGCAAAATTGTCAAAAATCAGGACGTCAATATTGATTCCTTCGAATTTGTCCTGTTTAATCTGACCAGAAGTTTTGTAAGTGTCCAAAATACTTCCCCTTTTGAAACCCTAAAATCAAAGGGACTAAATCTGATTACAAATGACTCTTTGAGATCAAGAATTATAAAATTGTATGATTTTCAATATGACGTGCTTGAAAAGATAGAGGAAACTTATGATGAATCCAGATTATTCGAAAATTACAATTCGGACATCGTTCAAATACTGGACAAATCACTGGTCTATGATCAAAATGCAAGGCTGGAAAAAATAATTCTTCCCCTGAATGTTACGCCCGAAGAAAGAAGCCGATTAATACTCATTTTGAAAAGGATCATCAATACCCGATATTTTAATATAAATGTATATGACGAAGTCATAGGTGATATGAAGCTTTTGATTGTCAGCTTACAAAACGAATATCCCTTCCTTACCGAATAATGATCTCTGCCCGTCCATATATCAAATCAGTATTCTTCAAAGAAGAAGAAACCAAGAACAGACGTGGTTATCCTTACTCTATGATTTAAATAAACGTTTAAAATATTCGTAGGGGTATAATCTGTAAAAAAAGACAAAAGCAATGATAAAATATTTGCTAACAAGGAAAATGCAAAAGATAATAGAAACTAGTACTATCCAATAAAAAATATTAGCCATTAAAATTAAATTTATATATTTTTTTATTTAACCAATACCCCATAACAAAAGATGCAAATAGAAATATTACATTGATTGGAAGCAAACTTGTGAAAAGCCCTGATTTCATTAATTCAAGTTCTTCCGAATTTGAAATAATTTCCCCAGGAGCTCTAAGCTGATTGACCATAGACTCGTTAAAAATATAAAAACTAGTCAAATTTAAAAATAATCCTACTATAATGTCGATTAAAAAATGACTCACGAAAGTAATTATAAAATGTAAAAAAATAAAAAATAAATAGAATCTATTTTTCTTTGCATCAAAATTAAATAATTTTTGCATATCATCTTTTAAAAAATAAAATAAAAAAAATAGAAGTAAAGTTAAATAAAAATAAAATAGAAGGGCACACTAACATCAATTTTATAGTTTCAAATTCGTCTATATTAGAATCTTCAGTGTAAAGATTAAGTGGTAGAATATAAACAAAATAAGACAACCAAGGCCGAAGAATTCGGTGTGCTCAAGTCTTATGGAGGCAAATCTCTGCATCAACAATCTCATGGCGAAGCATTTTTAGCTACTTTGATGCACAAACTCACTGGCAACGGATTATATCTACTCGACGAACCCGAAGCCGCTTTATCTCCAGCAAGGCAATTGACAGCCATTAGTCTGATACATCAATTGGTACAGCAGGATTTGCAGTTTATTATAGCCACGCACTCACCGATCATCATGGCATATCCCAATGCACGCATTTATGAATTTAGTGCAGAAGGCATCAAAGAAGTGACGTATGAAGAAACGGACCACTACCAAATCACAAAATCTTTTCTAGACAACCCGAGTAGAAGTTTGGAACTGCTGATGGAGAATGAGGATGAGTAAATTTTTTCAAATTTGGCTATAAGTATCATTTTGTGTATAGTTGTAGCCAAATTGATTATTTGATTTGGCTGTAGTTATATTATTTTGTATATTTGTAGCCAAATTGAAATCATCATGAATTCTAAATTAATAGGTCGAAAACGAGAATTAGCTGATATCCATAAGTATGTCTCCGATGATAAATCACATTTTATTGCGGTGTACGGTAGGCGCAGAGTAGGGAAGACATTTTTGATTCGTAATGCTTTTGATGACCAATTTACATTTTACACTACTGGGCTAGCTAAAGGATCATTAAAAGAACAATTGGCAATATTTACGATAGCTTTAAAAAAATATTTTAATGATGAAGCTTTGACAATGCCCAAAACTTGGATAGATGCATTTGCCATACTCATCGAGAAGTTATCATCTGACCCATCAAAGAAGAAAGTCGTCTTCTTGGACGAATTGCCTTGGATGGACAATCGAAATTCAAGATTTATCACTGCGTTAGAATATTTTTGGAATGGTTGGGCAAGTGGTAGGTCAGATATAATACTAATGGTTTGTGGATCATCGGCGTCATGGATGATGAATAAATTGATCAAAAATAAAGGCGGATTGCACAATAGAGTGACCGGAAGAATCAAACTAAACCCATTTACTTTGAATGAAGCCAGGCAGTATCTTGAATATCTAGGTTGTCAATATGATGAATTTCAATGCATACAGGCGTATATGTGTTTTGGCGGCATCCCATTTTATCTCTCACAGTTTAATAAAAATTGGAGTGCATCTCAAAATATCAATCATCTGTGCTTTTCAGAAAATGCGCCTTTTAAAAGCGAATATTACATACTATACCAATCACTATTTGATAATCCTGATCATCATATTGGTATAGTCGAAGCCATCGCTGGTAAAAACAAAGGAATCTTAAGATCCGAAATAGTAAAGCGCAGTGGCATTGCAGACGGTGGTGGACTCACTCGAATACTTGTTGAGTTGGAAGAAAGCGGATTTATCCGTAAGTATTACAATTTCAATAAAATATCCAGAGATGCGGTATATCAGCTCACTGATTTATTTTCATTGTTCCATTTAAGTTTTTTGAGCAAACCACAAATTAATGATTCCAACACATGGTTAAATATGATTAATACCCCAAAACAGAATACATGGTCAGGTTATGCATTTGAGATCTTGTGTGTCCAACATATCAATGAAATAAAACGAGCTCTGGGTATAGATGGCATATTATCCAATACCACAGTATGGCAAAATAAGGATGCTCAGATAGATTTAGCGATAGATCGAAGTGACAATGTGATCAATGTCATTGAAATAAAATTTTCGAGCGATGAGTACACGATTACAAAAGATGATGATAAAAAATTGAGGAATAAAATGACTGAATTTAAAGAAGCTACGAAAACGAAAAAAGCACTATGGTTGGTCATGCTTACCACATTCGGTCTGAAGAATAGCC